>JBNMND010000017.1:0-33234 GCA_051274975.1 Planctomycetota bacterium
ACTGGTGAGCCACCACAGCCCGGCTCCGAGCCAGGCTTTCGCGGCGCGCGCAGCTTCTACGAGGCGGTGTGGTTTGCCGTGTCACCGCCGCAACCGCCGCGCTGAATTTGGCCAATGGGTTGGGGCGAGGGCGGCCCTTGTTGTTTCGCAAACGGAACGAATTGGCGTCCTACAAATACTTTGGAACTGGTTAGCCCCGGTGGCGTTGGGGCGCGACCGCGGTACGCCCCGTGCTAAAGACCGGCAACTCCAAGGTGCCCCAATGAAACGTCTGCTTCCAAGTCTTCTACTTCTCCTCTCTTGCCCTGTGTTCTCGAACACAGTCGCTGCGCAAGGCCTGTTGATCGGGCCGAACGGCTCCGGTAGCCAAACGCAATCGGTCGCCAACCACAATCGAGCGCTCCGTGCTGGCGTGCACATCGTTGGCACCAAGATCAACGCCGACATCGTCGATGGCGTCGCGACCACGACGATCGACCAGACGATCCGCAACACCGGTCGACGCGATGCAGAAGGCATCTGGTTCTTGCCGTTGCCCGCTGGTGCTGTCGCCGATGGCTTCACGATGACCGTCGGTGGCAAGGAGATCACTGGCGAGGTGCTCGATGCTGGCCAAGCCCGCTCGGTTTACGAGTCGATCGTCCGCCGCAAGCGCGATCCGGGGCTGCTCGAATACGCCGGCGAAGGCATGCTGCGTGCGCGCATCTACCCGATCCCGGCCAACGGCGAAGTCGGCGTTACGGTTCGCTTGCGCCAGGTGCTGGTGCCGACTGGCGGCATGTATGAGTGGAGCTTCCCACTGGGTGTGGCGAAGTTGGGAGACGCGGCGTCCGGCCCGGTCGGCTTGGAAGTGCGCATCGAATCGCAGACTGCATTGGGATCGGTGGTCACGCCGCACCGAGACGCGGCGATCACGCGCAAAGGTGAGCACAAGGCGTCGGTGTCACTCGAAGGTTCGAAGGGCGAACTCGAAGACCTTCGCGTTCTCTACGGTTTGAGCAAGCAGGAGTTCGGCTTGCACCTGTTGCCGTATCGCATGCAGGGAGAGCCGGGCTACTTCACGATGCTGTTGTCGCCGCCGCGCACACTCGCTGCGGACAAAGTGCCGGCGCGTCTCGTGCAGCTGGTTGTCGATACGTCGGGCTCGATGAAGGGCGACAAGATCATGCAGGCCAAAGCTTCGCTGCACACGTTCTTGAAGAGCTTGCGTCCCGAAGACCGCTTCCAGATCGTGACCTTCGCTTCGGCTGTGCAGACGTTCTTCCCGTCACCGCGTCTGGCGACGCCGGAGAACATTAAGGCTGCCATTGCCCGCGTGGACACGCTCGAAGCGATGGGCGGGACCAACATTGGCGATGCCTTGCGTGAGGCTTTGGAGGCTGCAACCCCGGATGGCGACTCGATCGTGGCGGTGACGCAGATTGTGTTCATCACCGATGGTCAGCCGACTGTTGGCCTGACCAAGCCGAACCAGATCCTTGAGCTGACCAAGCAAGCCGACAAGGCGCGCACGCGCATCTTCGCGCTCGGCGTCGGCGATCAGATTGACGTTCGCTTGCTGGACGACCTGGTCGCGCAACACCACGGCGCTCGCGACTTCGTTGGCAACAAGGAGAAGATCGAGGCCAAGGTCGACGCCCTGTGCCAGAAGATCTCGCGGCCGGCGCTGTCGGATGTCGTGGTCAAGTGCGAAGGGCTCGATGCCTTTCACGTGCACCCGACGAAGACGCGCGACTTGTTCTGCGGCGAGATGATGCAGGTGGTTGGTCGTTACCGCGACCACGGCCAGCGCACGGTCCGCGTCTCAGGAACGCAGAACGGCAAGCCGAAGGAGTTCGTGTTCGAAGTCAACTTCCCGAAGGCGGCCGCGAAGCACTCGTTTGTGCAAACGCTGTGGGCCCGTCAGCACGTCACTGGATTGCTCCAGTCGATTCGTCGCAATGGCCAGAAGGCTGAGTTGATGCAAGAGCTGCGTCAGCTGGCAACGCGCTACGGCATTGTCACTCCCTACACGTCGCAGCTGATCCTTGAAGAAGGCATGCGGCTCGCGGGTAAGACTGCTCGCCGTGATCGCAGCTACCGCGGTCCGGGCGACGCCGTTCCGCCATCGGGTGGCGGCGGCGGTCGCTTCGGTAGAGGTCCGTCGACGGGTCGCCCCAGTGGCCCGATTACGGGTGGGCTAGCAGGTCCAAGTGCACCACGCCCGAGTGGCCCGGCCACGGGTGGGCCCAGTGGTCCGTCGACGGGTGGGCCAGCCGGTCCGAGTGCACCACGCGCGGCTCGCGGCGGTCGCGCACCTGTGGCGAAGCCCAGAGGCCTGGCAAACCTCGGTAAGAAGCGAACCGGCAAGGCTGCGGTCGCCGAAAGTAAGTCGCTCTCGGGTTCCGATGACTTCTTCTTTGGCAGCACTCGTCGGACGAGCAAGCGCTCGGCTTCGAGGGAATCCTCGCAGAAGGATCCGGCTGAGCTGCTCTACCGAGCTGCTGGCCGCGTGTTTGTTGGCGTTGGCGCCGACCTCGTCGAACAGGGATTGCCGAAGGACTGGCGCAAGCAAGTGGTTGTGGTCGAGTCGTTCTCGAGCGACTACTTCACGCTGCTCAAGCAGAAGCCACACCTGGCGAAGGTCCTGGCGCTCGGCGAGCGCGTCGTGTTCCGCGATGGCAAGCGCATCGTGCACGTCAGGCCAGCTGATCCGAAGCCGGTGAAGCCGAGCAAGACGTCTGTCGACAAGAAGGCGGCGCCGACTCCGGTCAAGCCGGGCAAGGTAAAGCGGTAGACGACGCCGACTGCGCTCGCAGTCGGTGAGCAAAAGCGCGACGATGCTGTCATGATCGGCATCGCGCGCTGGCTGTTCACTTTCATCGGAGGCGTGCTGCTTGGCTCCGGCCTAGTGCTGCACGGCCAAGTCGCCCTTGCGCGCTACATGCGCGAGGAAGTCGACAACACGTTCTTCTTGTGGCGTGCGATGGGTGAGGCGACGTTTGCGTTCCAAGGCGGAGAGACCCGCATGGCACTCGCGATGTCGGAAGTGCCAACGGAGGCATTGGTCGCGTCCGACCGCGCCGCGTGGGTGCTGGTCATCGTCGGTGGGCTGGTCGCCGTGACCGGGCCGATGTTGCGGCGCGGTCGGCGTGAGAAGAAGGCCGCCGGCAATAAGAAGTAGTAGGTCGGCCGCCGAGCGTGCTGCTTTGCGGCTAGGAGGTCGTTCGCGACTAGACGTCGCGGAACTTGCCGCCGTTTTGCTTCGCCATGCGACGCATAAGGGCCTTCGGCATCAGGCTCATGCGGCGCTGCCTGGCCAGATGTGCCTCCGGCGTCTGCGAGCTAATGAAGACCGTATTGATGCGCACTTCCTTGAAGCGGTTGACCTCTTGCACGAGGCGCAGGATCTCGATTGGGTCTTGCACGTCGCCAACAGATGGCGCGCCATCCGATAGCAAGAAGATCTCGTCGATCGTGGTCTCGTAGTGGTTGCCGTACTCCATCAACTTGATGTTGAGCGCGGCTTCAAGGCCACTCCACAAGTTAGTGCCGCCGAGCGGGCGCAGCTTCTCGACGTACTTCTTGAAGCGCTCCTTGTTGCGCTTGGTCGCGCTGACCAGTTTCTTGCTCCACATATCGGCTTCGTCGTCGCCGTTGAACGTGACGAGGTTGAACATCGAGTCCGGCGACATTCCATCGGTGGCCTTGAGTATCTCGCGCTTGGCGTAATCGAGGCGCTTCACCTTGCCGCCCTGATCGTCCATCGGCCAATCCATGCTGCCGGACAGGTCGACGATGAACACGACGCGCGAGCCTTGGACCGGGATGCCGACGAAGCCAGCGGCCTTCGTGCCGGTCAGGTTGGGGCCCGTATCGCGCTTTTGCGCGACCTTGATGTTGTCCTTCTCCTTGTCCCAAAGCTCGCGCCACTTCGCCGGCTGATTCGCCGAGTAGACGGCGCCAGTCATGCTGACGAGTAGCTCGTGTGCCTTGATGAGCAGTAGGCCGGACAGCTTACCGGCCACGACATCCTGCGGGTTGTCGTGGTAGCGCTCGAGCACGGAGATCAGTGCAGGCACCGCTTCCGACGAGCGGAAGTCGCCGAGCAGGCGAACCAGCACCATGCCGGCGCGCCAATTGGTGCGGCCCAACGCCTTGATTGCCGCGCGAACGGCGAGCCGTGCACTCGGTGGCGGTTCGATCGGCTTCGTGTCGTCGGCCTTGTCCTTGTCGTCGGCCTTGTCCTTACCGTCGGCCTTGTCGTCGCCTTCCTTCGGCGTCGGCTTCTTGACGGCTTCGCGGTCGCGCTTCTCTTCCGCGTCACGAACGAACTTGCTGTAGATCGTGCGCAGTGCTTTGGCTGCTGTGACGAGCACTGCGTCGTCAACATCCCTCTCGACGACGTCGATTAGCGCGCGGATGGCCTTTTCATCGCCCAGTCGCTGCAGCGCTTCCACAGCGTGGATGCGGGTGACTGGGTGGCCGTCGGCGAGTGCCGCTGCGACGACTGGCACGTATTCGGTGTCGCCGAGGTAGCCGAGGCCCAGTAGTGCGGCAGCGCGCAGCGAGTTGCTGTCGCGACCCTTCGACCATTCGCCGCGGGCGCCAGTTGCGACCGCGTCCTTGGCTTCTTTAGAACTCATCGTCGCGAGCGCTTCGAGCGCGGCGACGCGAACGCTGTAGGGCGCGTGCGCGTAGGTGTACTTGCCCTTGTCCTCAATGCCGACCGCAGCCACTTCGGTGATCGCCTGCGCGGCTACTGCTGTGCCGAGTTCGGCGGTCGCCTTGAGGATCACGAGCAGGTCGCCGGACCACGTCGGGTTGCCTAGATCGCTGGCTAAGCGAACCTTGTATTTAACGGCGACCGATTCTTTGCTGCCGATGTTCCGCTTGCTGCGGTAGTCGATCTTCCCCTTCTTATAGAGCTTCATCCACGCGTCGAGGGCCTTCAGCGGCTTGCCGCCAGGTTTCTCGACGACCTCAGTCGGCGCGGGATTGTGGAAGTCGGAGGGCAGCGTGGAGCACACGCCGCAAACGGTGGCTAGGAGCAGGGCAAGCATTCTGTCGGACGGATTGGTCGGGGCGGACCTTAGAGGGGCGCCTACTCTAGCCAATTACCGTCCGCAAGTTGCAGGATCCGCTCTACTTGATCTTCAACCGCTGGATCTGGCTCCGCGGCGCGACCCAGCCTGTGTCGCAGTCACTCTCAAGGAGGAATACCGTGCTCGGGCGCATTTGGTCCGGCCTGCCTAGCACGACGAACAGCTTGCTGAACACGTCTGGGCGCATCAGGGTGAAGCGCCGCAAGTAGCTGAGTTCGGTGTGGATGTCGGTCGTCGGCCTGAGGCTGATGGACCGTGAAACGTGGGCTAAGCGACCGCTCTTGGTGAGCACCGGCTCGATGATTACTTTGACCATCTGCTCGCTAGGAGTGCTCAGCGCGCCAACTTTCTCGAGCATCGACACCGCATACTGTAGGTCCGCATCGATGCTGGCATCCAAGAAAGACAGGCCTTGGCTCTCGCGCAGTTCCATCAGCAGTTCGCCGAAGTCACGCATTTCACGCGCGCTGTTGACGACTTGCGTGATGTAGGACGCCCGGTTGTTCTCGGGGTTCTGCATCATGCGCAAGCCGATCGCGGCTGACGCGTAGCGCTGTTCGAATTGGCGTGCGGTTTCGACGGCCAGCACTTGCGTCGACAGTGGCGTGGCCGCCGCCATCAGCGGTGGCTGCGGGTATTGGTACGAGTTTTGGGACTGATTTTGGGGCTGGTGCGAACGGCGTGGCTCGAGCGTGCCGTGCTCACCATTCGAAGCCAAGTCCCCAGTCATTGTCCCGCTTGGCGTCAAATCGTTTGCAGTGCCATCGCTTGATGCACCACCGTTATTGCTGTTCGCGACGTCGGTGATGTTCGGCGTGACAGCATTATCCTTGGTCAAGAACGTCACGCCAATCAGCAAAGCAGCGGCGGCAGCAGCGCCAGTTAGCGCGTAGCGAACCTTGCTCCACAGCGGGACTTGTTCTTGGAAGACCGCGCTCGGCGTGCCTTCACCGGCATTGATGCGATCCCAAAGCCCTTCACGGAAGTTGGAGCTAGTTTCGGCTTGTTGCAGTGATAGCGACAGTTTCTGAGCTGCTTGCAGTTCGAGCCAGAACGATCCGCAGGTCGCGCACGACTCGGCGTGGTTCATGACTTCCGTGCGGCGGCCTGATGGCAAGCGTCCGTCCAAGCACTGGGAGAGCTCGTAGCGAGAGGTTGTGCAATTCATCTTGTGCAGTTCATCTGTTGTGGATCTCTCGCTCAGACCTTGATCAACCGGCTGACCAGCGAAGTGAATCGTTGACGGGCGCGGAATAGTCTCGTGGATACCGTCTTGACGGGACAACCCATCACGGCGGCAGCATCTTCGTAACTCATGCCTTCAACTTCGCAGAGCAAGAAGGCCTCCCGGAACTTGGTTGGTAGCTCACTGATTGCGTGTTCGATCGCTTCTTGAGCTTCGCGCGTTTCGGCGATTTCGTCGGGCCGTGAGTTGTGATTGTCCTGCGGCGTGAACGGTTGGTCGTCGTCCTTCTGCAGGTCGCGGAACAGGCTCATCTTGAACTTGCGGCGCCGCAACTGGTCGAGGCACAAGTTGCGTGCGACACGGAACAGCCACGGACGGAATGCGGCGGTGGGCACCTGGTTGAGGTGCCGGTAGAGCGCCAGGAAGGCGTCCTGAGCGACGTCTTCAGCGGCGATCGGGTCGCCCAAGAGGCGGCTGGCGTAGGCCTTGAGGCTGTCCGCGTGCTCGGCCAGAGCGCGATGGTAGGCCACCATCGTGATCGGGTCGGGCTGGTAATCGTTATTGGACTGTGCCATGGGAGGAGGCGGTTTCGGTTACGTCAGCAGCTATCCGGCCAAGAAGGGCATTATCGGCAGGGGATAGACCTTTGAGGACGGCAGGACAGCGTGGAAACTCCAACTGCGACGAAAAACGGGTCCCGAAGCGATCTTCGGCCTACGTCATCCAATCATGAAGAGCCTAATTCTCAGTCGCGCACGCGATGTTATCGGAGCCTTGCTGCTCGCCAGCCTCATGGGCGCCTGTGCCCACCGTTCCGTAACGACGACCGAGGGGGCTCTGCCGTTCGGTGCGGATGTCAAAAAGATCCGCATTGAGATGACCAATGGCACCCTCGATCTCGCGACGATCTTGGCCGGTGCGAGTCAAAACGAGGTCGTTTGGCAAGGTGGCATTCGTCGTGATGCGGGTTCGGCAGAGGAGTTGACTACGATCGAGAAGGTCGCCATCAATCTGAGTGGCGCGATGGATCCTAAGGAGCCCGGCACATTCGTCGTGACGTGTCCGACGGCGCCGGCAGGCGTCATTGGCATGATTGCCTATGAAGGCAACATTCGGGTTCCGGCCAGTCTGCCGCTCGAAGTTGTCGTGACCGACAATGGTCACGTCACCATGGCGGGGCGAGAAGCGTTCTCCAAGGTGAATACTCGGCGCGGGGACTTGCGGTTTCAGGGATGCAAGGGCGGGATTGAAGCGAACACCGGCCAAGGCAACGTGATTGCGTATGACCACGAGGACAACCTCGATGTGCGCACAGGTTTAGGCGACATGCAGGTCTTCATTGTGAAGCCCGGCAAGCAGGTCACCTTGAGCACGGGGCAAGGAACGGTGCAGTGCTACGTTCCTGAAGACACCGAGTTCGAAGTCGATGCGCGTGCTGAGATTGGTCGCATCGGAAATGACTTCGACATCGAGGTTCGCAAGGTCGGCGAATACAGCGCGGCGATGGCTGGCGTCCACATAAGCCCAGAGACCCGGGTCATACTTCGAACGGCGTCGGGGCACATTTCTCTTATTCGTCGCAAGCCCGAGTAAGAGCGGTTTTTCGGGCCTGACGGAACGATCCTTAGTCGTGTCAGTAGTTACCGTGAGGTGCGAGATGTCTAGGGCAGGATGACGGGGCAACTTCGACTGACATTTAGAAAATGTCGGCAGGAACCTCACGAATCCGTCCACGTTTCGTAGCAACCATCTCGCCCCCAACGACCCCTGACAAGTCACCCGCGCTGCGTTCGCGGTTCCGAACCCGAACCCGCAAACGCCATTAGCCCGGGTGGAGCAAATCCACTCATGACTCTCGGCAAAAGACTGCTCGTCTACTCCGCCCAAGACCCGTCCGCTCAAGACTTAACGAAAGCCACCGCTGAGTGGGGATGCATGATCTCCTCCTGTGGCTCAGTTGATGAGCTTCGTGGCCGAATCGAAGGAGCTGAATTCGACTACGTGCTGGTCGAATCATCTTCCGACATCCAGCGATTGATCGCGGACAACACGATCGAGGAAACCCTGACGCGGCCCCTCGCCGAAGTCGAGAAGCGACACATTCAACGTGTCCTTGCATCGACGGGAGGCAACAAGACCCGCGCGGCTCGCATCCTCGGGATCGACACCAAGACGCTCTACAACAAGTTGAAGAGCTACAAGTCGTCCGAAGAGCTCGCTCGCAAGCGTGGCATGGCGCAGGGCAGTGGCTCAGTAGCTATGTAGCTCGTGGCGCGCATCAGGCCTCTGGCGCGCATCAGGCCTCTGGCGCGCATCAGGCCTCTGGCGCACATCAGGCCTCTGGCGCGCATCAGATTGAGATTCATTTGGGATGTGTACCCCGCGTCGCCTCAGTGCGACCGAAGCTTTGGTGTATACAGGCCCCGCCATCCCAAGTCCGGCCGACCGTACACGTGATAGGCTTATTTGGCACGCCGACCCAGGCGGCCCCTCAAAGCCTATGGATCGCGTAGACACCCTGATCGGCGAACTTGTTAGCCGCCACAGCAACAGCCACCCAAAGTTCTTGGCGGCTGTGCGACCAGTCGTCGTCAAGATCCTCGACGACAAGACCCCCGAAGAAGCTCGCGTGCCGTTGCTGGAGATGCTGGCCGAGACCTTCGAGCGCGACGTCGAGTCGCGGGCCAGCTGCGAGGCCGCGCGAGTCGCTTGCGCCGATTGGGTGGACGCGATCAAGCGCCTGCTGCGCGGCTGAGTTTGCCAGCTGGTTCAGGACCCAACAGTCGCCAGCGGGTGTCCGTAAATGAGAGTTTACAAGCTACTTGAAGTAGTTCTCGCTGGCTTGCCTTAGGGGAACTACCCATGGGACGGCCGGGTACTCTCGATGGTCTTGCCAGAGCGGCCAGCCGATCGCCGCCCCGTCCTTATGCGCATGCCCCCGCTGCCGAGAATGGCCTTGACGGCTTCACGCAGGTCGTCCAATCGCACACCTGAGTTCGCGACGGGCCATGATTCGCCGACTTCGATCCTTTGCCTGCAGTGCCCGTCGCGGATTCTACTTTTCCAGCTCATAGCACTCACCGCGCTGGAAACCCCACGAGCAAAGCGCTCAAGTGCTCGGCCAAATGGGTCTGCAAGAGCACAAAGTGGTTCTGACAGAGGCCGACGAGCGACTCCAATCGCTCAAGGTGTCTCTTTGACTACGTTCGCCGCCACCGCGAACTAGCGGATATCGAACACCAGATGGCCCAGCCGGGCTTCTGGGACGAACCCGAGCGTGCCCAGAAGCTCGTTCAGCAAAAGAAGTTATGCTTCCAGGTTGTCGACCCGATCGACCGCTTGAACCAGATCATCGAGGATGGTCAGGTGCTGATCGATCTCGGCGCGGATGATCCGAAGGCAGTTGAGGGCGACCTCAAGGCCGGCAGGGTGATTCTCGAGGAAGGGCTGCACGAGCTTGAGTTCCAGCTGATGCTCGGCGGTCCGCACGACATGTCGAACGCGATCGTCACCTTGCAGCCTGGCGCTGGTGGCGTCGATGCTTCGGACTTCGCCGAGATGATGCTTCGCATGTATGTGAAGTGGGCGAACAAGAAGGACTACGAAGTGCTCGAGATGGACTTCCAGAGGGCGGAAGAAGCCGGCATTAAGAACGTCACCATCATCATCAAGGGGCCATACGCCTACGGGCGTATGAAAGCGGAGCAGGGCGTGCATCGACTCGTGCGCATCTCGCCGTTCGATGGCAATGCGCGGCGGCAGACGTCGTTCGCGTCGGTCGAAGTCGTGCCGGAGATCGAGGACGACTTGACGATCGAGATCCGCAAGGAAGACCTGCGCGTTGATACCTACCGTGCATCGGGCGCCGGCGGCCAGCACGTCAACAAGACGGACTCCGCGATTCGCCTGACGCACTTGACGACCGGCCTCGTGGTTTCGTGTCAGACTGAGCGCAGCCAGCACAAGAACCGTGATTCAGCAATGAAGGCGCTGCGTTCCAAGCTGTATCAGCTCGAGTTGTCGAAGCGCGAAGAAGAGCTGGCGAAGTTCTATGGCGACCGTGGCTCGATCAGTTGGGGTAACCAGATCCGCAGCTATGTGCTGCAGCCCTATCAAATGTGCAAAGACCTGCGCACCGAAGTCGAGACTTCGGATGTCGCTGGTGTGTTGGATGGCAACCTCGATCCATTCATCGAGGGCTACTTGAAGCTGCGGAAAAGTGAGGCAAAGGAATGAGGCGCGCGCTGTTGTCGGTAACGGATAAGCAAGGCATTGCTGAGTTCGCGGCTGGTTTGGAGAAGGCTGGCTTCTCGTTGCTGTCGACGGGCGGTACGCAGCGCGTGATCGCCGATGCGGGCGTCGCGGTGCAAGAGGTCGCGGACTACACCGGCTTCCCCGAGATGATGGATGGCCGCGTCAAGACGCTGCATCCGAAGGTGCACGGTGGCTTGCTCGCGCGGCGTGATGACGAAGCGCATGTCGCTGCGATGAGTGAGCACGGCATCGACACGATCGACCTCTTGTGCGTCAACCTCTATCGATTCCGGGAGACGGTTGCCAAGCAAGGTATCGGCCGTCAGGACATCGTCGAGAACATCGACATCGGTGGCCCGGCGATGATCCGCAGCGGTGCCAAGAACCATGCGAACGTCGCCGTCGTGGTCGACCCCAACGACTACCCGGAAATCCTGCGCCTGCTCTCGGAGAACGACGGCCAGCTGCCGAAGGACTTCCTGCGTAAGCTCGCCGCCAAGGCATACGCGCACACCGCGGCCTACGATTCGGCGATTGCCCAGTGGTTTGACGGCGAGCGTCGCGAGATGCCCGAAGAACCGTTCTTCGCTAGCAACGTCGCGATGGCTGGTGAGAAAGTCAGCGACCTTCGCTACGGCGAGAACCCGCATCAACGCGCCGCCTACTACACGGTCGGTGAGAAGGGTGCGACTCTTGCCGGGGCCAAGCTGCTTGGCGGCAAGGCGCTCAGCTACAACAACATCCTCGATGCCGACGCCGCGATGCAGTTGGCGTTTGAGTTCGATCGCACCAGCTGCGTCATCGTCAAGCACAACAACCCGTGCGGCACCGCAGTTGCCGATGACTTGCCGCGCGCCTACGAGCTGGCGCTGTCCGGTGATCCGGTGTCCGCGTTTGGCGGCATCCTTGCCACCAACGGAACCTTTGACGCGAAGACCGCGGCCGCCGTGGTGGCGACTGGGACCTTCCTCGAGGTTGTGATTGCGCCGACTATCGAGCCTGCGGCCATCGCCGAATTGCAGAAGGCGAAGTGGGGCAAGAACGTTCGCATTCTCGAGCTCGGTGGCAAGCCGGACAAGTCGACCGATCGCTTCGTCATGCGTCAGGTTAGCGGCGGCTTCTTGCTGCAAACCGCCGACGTTCCGGCCGAGGCACCAGGTCAGGACCTGGCGACGAAGCGCCAGCCGACCGATGCCGAGCAACAAGCGCTTGCGTTCGCGTGGCTGTGCTGCAAGCACGTCAAGTCTAACGCCATCGTCTTGGCGCGTACGGCGGATGACGGCGCATGTTTCATCGCTGGGGTCGGTGCCGGCCAGATGAGTCGCGTCGACTCGGCCAAGCTCGCGGTCGACAAGGCTGGTGACCTGTCCTTGGGTTGTGTTGTCGCGAGCGATGCCTTCTTCCCATTCCCAGACGGTTTGATCGTCTGCGCCGAAGCTGGTGCCACCGCGGTGATCCAGCCGGGTGGTAGCATCCGCGACGCAGAGATCGTTGCCGCAGCCGAAGAGCATGGCATGGCCATGTGGATGACCGGGCAGCGCCACTTCCGCCACTAAATCATCCGCCACGAAACCAATGGTTACCGCCAAAGAGATCAACCGAGGTGTCAAGGACGTGCTGCTCGGCGCGTCGATGCGCCAGGTCGCGGACGAGTATCGTGAGCGTTTGATTGAGGACTTTGGCTTCCGCCCTGAGGAAGTGGAGTCGACGACTTTCAGTCTTGAGGTGACCGCCTACATGCGCGCGTTGGCGCGTCATCTTGGCGATCGTCACCAGGGCGACGTGCGCGTTGGTGAAGCGCTGTCGACTTGGGTGCGGTTCACGGAGCACTACGAAGCTTGGGATGCGCTGCTGTCCGGCTTCGAGGTCGAAGGCAAGGATCAGCTGATTCGGCGCGGACGCTTGCTGTTCCCTAGCACCCTCACGAGTCACTGGGACGAGGAATGAGCGGCATTGCCGCCAACTTCGCGCAGGTGCGAGAACGCATCGCCTCTGCTTGTGAGGCGGCCGGTCGCGCATTTGGTGATGTTGAGCTGTTGGCCGTCAGCAAATACAATCCCGCGGATGCCGTTCGCGAAGCGTTGGCCGCTGGCCAGGTTGCGTTTGGCGAGAGTCGCGTGCAAGAACTCGTGGCGAAGGCCAACGAGCTGCAGGCAGAGCCCACTCTGCAATGGCACATCATCGGTTCGGTGCAGACCAACAAGGTGCGCGACATCGTGCGCGTTCCCAATCTGGCACTCGTGCACAGCGTCGATCGCGTCAAGCTTGCCAACGAATTGCATCGCGAACTCGTCGCCAATGATCGCCAGCTCAACGTGCTGTTGCAGGTCAACGCGACCGACGAAGAGCAGAAGCACGGCTGTCTGCCGGGCGATGCGCGCGCGTTGCTCGATCACATCAGCGCGAAGTGTCCGTCGCTGAACGTGTGCGGCTTGATGGCGATGGGGCCACTGCAAGGTGAAGCCCGGCCCGTGTTCGATCGCGTCGTCGCATTGCGCGATGACTTGCGCAAAGCGTCCGGTCTAGCACTCGACACGCTGAGCCTTGGCATGTCCGGCGATCTTGAGCAGGCGATCGCCGCCGGATCGACCATGGTGCGCGTCGGCACCGCGCTGTTCGGCGCCCGCTAGCGCCGCGCCCTATTGAGGCTTCGTCGGGTTGGCCTTGAGGTAGTCCCGAATGCCCGCAGCGATTAGTCCCTGTCCGATTCTGTTCGGATGCTGGTCCGTCGGGTGCACCCAGAGCTGGGACTCTTCGCGCCCCAGAAAGTTGCTGAGCAGGTCGACCGACTCAATCTGCTCGGTCTTCAAGAACTCGCCGACGATCTCGTGCACACCATCAAGTGGGTAACGCTCGTTGAGTTGCGTGACCATCGGGAACACGGCGATGATCAGCCGCAGATCGCGGTCGGCGGCGACCTTCTTGATCGAACGCATGCCCTCTTTGGCGGCTTCCCAAGGTGCCGGAAAGTACTTGAGCACCAACGACCCGTCGAGCTTCTGCGCCTTGACCTCGTTCATCAGCATCGTCTTCTGGATCGTGTTCAGGATCTCAGAGACGCCGCCGAGCCACGGTTGCTTGGGTGCGAGCACCGGGTAGCCAAGCATCGGAATCTCACCGATGTCGTTCAGGCACAGGCCGATCATCAGGATGTCCGGCTGGAAGTCGGCGCCATCCGAACGAATCCAATCGACGTAGCCAGCAACATGGTGTGAACCAGTGGCGAAACCGGCGTTGATCACCTCAACCGGGTTCTTGTGTTCGGCCCGCAGCAACTCCTCGAGTTGTTGTGGCCACGTGTCCGGCGTTTGCACGCCGCTGCCGAACGTGAACGAGTCGCCGACCGCCAGGATGCGCAGCTCATCGGGCTTCTTCTCTAGCGTGAACGGCAGGTCGCGAAAGCCAAGGTCGTTGACCTTTAAGTAGATACAGCCGTCGGCGTCAAATTCGGGTTGGGTCGGGCGATCGTACCATTGCTTGAGTTCCAGGCCGGGCTTCAGCGTGCCGCGCGGATGCTTTGCAGTCGCGCCCTCATCGGAAGTGCGCAGGAAGTTCGCGATCTCACTCGTTGGGATGCGCCTGCCGTCCATCGTGACGATCTCTGGCGGCGAATAGGGTCCGGCCCGCAACACCCGGTACAGCACCTCGGCGAGCACGACGCTGATGACGAGGGTGATCGTAAGCAGCAGCAGGCGCTTGCCGATGTTCGTCTTCTTGCGCTGAGGCTTCGTTGATGGCGAGCTGGCGGGGGACATGTCAGTCGTATCGGTCAAGTCGGATGCGAAGTGATGGGCGCAGTGGCGATCGCTGCGCCGAAGATGTTACTCGCCGCATCCTCCCAATGTCGACCGCCGCCACCGGGAGCTCGCGGCAAGATGATCCGCGACGGAATCCTTGATGCATTTGAGCCGATGCAATGGGTGTCGTAGCGTTCGTTGTGTGGCGACCAAGAAGAAGTCCAAGAAGGCAGCTCCCTCGATTGCACCAGCGGGTCCGGCGCCATCGCGCGCCGACCTGCTCGAGCGATTGATCGCGGCGAATCCCCAACCGAAGTGCGAACTCGATCACAGCGATGGCTGGACGCTGTTGATCGCGACCATCCTCAGCGCGCAGAGCACCGACCGCACCGTCAACACGGTGACGCCGTTGTTGTTCTCGAAGTGGCCAACGCCAGCGGCATTGGCGGCGGCGCCGCGCGAAGAGGTCGAAGAGGTTGTGCATCGCACCGGATTCTTCCGCAACAAGGCGAAGGCCATCCAAGGCGCGAGCCTGGCCATCCACACCGAACACGGTGACGAGGTGCCGCGCGATTTAGAAACCCTGATCACGCTGCCCGGTGTCGCGCGCAAGACGGCTAACCTCGTACTTGGCGTCGCCTATCGCATTGCATCGGGCATCGTCGTCGATACCCACGTGACGCGCGTCAGTCAGCGGTTGGCGCTGACGACGGAGAAGAATCCAGAGAAGGTCGAGAAGGCGCTGTGTGCGTTGTTCGACCAGGATCAGTGGATCGACAATGGTCACCGCATCTTGCTGCACGGTCGCTACGTCTGTGTGGCTAAGAACCCGGATTGCGCCAACTGCCCGTTGACTGAGGTTTGCCCGTCACGTGTTGGCGATCCACTTGGTAGCTGGCAGGATCGTGCCGCGCACGCGCGGCAGCGCATCGAGGGCGGTGTCGTGTGATCGAGTTCTGTTCGGTGCGCAAAACCTTCGCCGACGCGAACGGCAAGGAGACCGTGGCATTGCACGGCCTCGATCTGCGCATCGAACCTGGTGTTGTGCATTGCCTGATCGGCACCAGTGGCTGCGGCAAGACCACGTCACTGCGACTCGTCAACCGCTTGGAAGAACCGACATCCGGTCAGGTGTTGGTCGGCGGCGAAGACGTTCGCACGGTCGACGTCATCGAGCTGCGGCGGCGCATCGGCTACGTCATCCAGAGTGGTGGGCTGTTTCCACATCTGACGATTGCCAAGAACATCGGGGTGTTGTGCGATCTCGAAGGCCACTCTGGAAAGCAAGTCGAGGAACGCGTGCATGCCTTGCTTGAACTAGTGAACCTGGCTCCGAGTCAGTTCGCTTCGCGGTACCCGAAGGAGCTATCGGGTGGTCAGCGGCAGCGAGTCGGCATCGCTCGTGCGCTGGCCTTGGACCCCGACTATCTATTGATGGACGAACCGTTCGGCGCTCTCGACCCGCTGACCCGCGGCGAGTTGCTGTCAGAGCTGCAGCCGCTGTTCTCAAGCCTCGGCAAGACGGTGTTGCTCGTGACGCACGACCTCACCGAGGCGTTTGCACTTGGTCATCGAGTTTCGTTGATGCATGAGGGGCACTTGATCCAGACAGGTACGCCTGAAGACTTGATGCAGAATCCCGTGACCGAGTTCGCAGCGAACTTCGTCAAGACCGTGCGCGGAGGTGCCAATTGAGAGCCTTTCTCGCATGTTGCCTAATTGCCGTCTCGCTAGTTTCGCAGGATACGATTCGCATTGGCGCGAAGAGGTTTACGGAATCTGTCGTGCTTGCGGAGTTGATGGCGCAAGTCATCGAGGCGCATACGGATCTCGAGGTTGAGCTGAAGACGGGCCTGGCCGGCACGATGATCTGTTGGGGTGCACTGACGACTGGCGAGCTCGACATATACGCTGAGTACACAGGCACCGGTTGGGCGACGATTCTCGGGCGAACGGACAAGGTTACCGATCCACTGCGCACCTTCTTTGAAGTGCGGCGTCGGTTTCGGAGCGAGCACGACGTGCATTGGCTCGAACCGTTCGGTCTCAACAATACCTATGCGCTCGCGATTCGTGAGCAGACAGCCGAAGAGCTCGGCATTCGTCGCATCTCCGACCTCGTGCGTCACCAGCACAACCTCCGGGTTGGGTTTGGCAACGAGTTTGCTGCGCGCCCCGATGGCTATCCGGGGCTTGCGGCTGCATATGGCTTGAAGTTCTCCCAGATGACAACGGTCGAGCATGCGCTTGCCTACGAAGCGATCGAGGAGGGGGCGATCGACTTGATGGACGCCTACTCGACCGATGGCAAGCTGCTGCGATTTGAGTTGCGCGTGCTCGAAGATGACCGCCAGTTCTTCCCGCCCTACAACGCGGCGCCGATGGTGCGTGGCGAAACTCTTCGCAAGCATCCTGAAGTCGAGGCCGCGCTTGCGAAGTTGGCGTTCCGGCTTACTGACCTCGACGCCCAAGCGCTCAACTACATTGTCGATGCCGAAGGCGTCTCGCCGGCAAATGCCGCGACTGCGTTTTTGGAAATCGAAGGCCTGATTGACGGTGTATCCGCGCGGGCCGCCGCTGCGCGTCGTGCGTTCGCTCGAGTGAGGAAGTCGCCACCCGCGCCGGGATCGCTCGTCGCAACTCGGCCGGGCTTCTTCGAACTCGTGTCGACGGAATACCGCAGGGTCTGGAAGCTGCTTCTTGAGCACATCGCACTGACGATGGCGGCAGTGTTGCTGGCCATTTTCGTTGCCGTACCACTCGGTATCGCAATCGTGACGCGGAGGCGCTTGCAGCACGCACTGCTTGCGTTCACGGGTTTGCTGCAAACCATTCCCAGTATGGCGTTGTTGGTATTCTTGATCCCGTTCTTTGGGATCACTGTCTGGACGGCGATTGCGGCACTGTTCCTCTACGCGTTGCTGCCAATCATGCGCAATACCTACACCGGCATCAGTGGGGTGGCACCCGACCTAGTCGATGCTGCGCGCGGCATGGGCATGCGACCACAAGAGGTAATGCGGCATGTGCAGCTCCCGTTGGCAATGCCAACGATCATGGCGGGCATCCGAACGGCAACTGTGATCGGTATCGGAGTCGCAACGCTCGCGACGTTCATCGGCGCCGGCGGTCTCGGCGGTCTCATTATGGATGGCCTCTCGCTGACGGACACTAACCTGATGTTGTTGGGTGCGATTCCGGCGGCGGCGTTGGCAGTAGTGGCGGACTGGCTGCTTGGCTTGCTCGAGGCCAAGCTGCGTTCGCCGGGCATCTCTTAACCGCGAACGTTTGTCTCGCTCTACGCCGGCGCGACGCGGAACTCCGTAGCCTTGATCGCGGCCCACACGTCGCCGCCGCCGTCGAGCCCAAGGTCCGAAACAGCCGACTCGGTGACTTCCGCAACGATCGGCAGGTCGCCACCGAGGCGCACCCGAATGCAGTCCAGTGCGCGTTCGACGGCGACGACTGGCGCCTGGAATACATTGCGTGGCGAGCCTGCGGGGCGTTCGCGGAATAGTGCCACCGCGCGCGGGTGCACCGTGGCGATGGCTTCGCCATCATGTGCCGTGCCGACGATGATCTCGGCGCCGTTGGCCACGGTCAGCACATTGCCAGCGCACGTGCCACGGAAACAGTTGAGCCCAATCAGGTCGGCGACGTAGCGCGAGGCGGGTTTGGAACCCAACTCGTCGATTGTTCCGGTCTGCACGATGCGACCCTGTTCGAGCACTGCGATGCGATCCGCCAAGGCCAACGCGTCGCCGATGTCGTGCGCTACCAAGACACACGAACCGCCGAACGACTTCAGTTGCGTTTGCAGCGTGCGCCGCAACTCAAGCCGTGCCGTTGCATCCGCTGCAGCCAGCGGTTCATCGAGCAGCAAGAGCTGCGGCTTGATCGCCAGTGCTCTGGCCAACGCGACCCGCTGCGCTTGACCGCCCGAGAGTTCGTGCGGGCGGGCATTGCGATAGTCACTCATGCCAATGCGTTCGAGCCAGTAGCGCGCAACCGCGCGTGCGAGTTTCTTCTTGATGCCCTTGCTGGTCAGGCCGAACGCAACGTTGTCGAGCAACCGCAGGTGGGGGAACAGCAGGTGATCCTGAAACATCACGCCGACGTTGCGTTGCTCCGGCGGTACGAATGCGGCACCAGGACCACCGTCGACGAGCTTGCCAGCCAGTTTGATCTGACCGCGATCGATGTCTTGCAGGCCCGCGAGTGTTCGCAGAACGGTCGATTTGCCAGCGCCGTTCGGCCCCAACAGTGCGAGCGTCTCGCCTTCACCAACTTGCAGGGTGACGTCGAGCTTCAGCGTGCCGCGCGTGGCGGTGAAGGTTGCATCGACGTTCATCGCGAGGGAAACCACTGTCGACGGAGACAGAACAGGACTGCGGCGGACACGACGAGCAGGATCAGGCTCAGCGCGATCGCGGCGGCAGGTTGCGATTCAAAGGTGTGATTGATGGCTAGCGGCATCGTTCGCGTTCGGCCCTGAAAGCTGCCGGCGAAGGTGAGCGTGGCGCCAAACTCGCCAAGCGCGCGCGCCCAAGCAATCAGCAACCCAGCGCGCAACGACGGTGCGATCATTGGCAGGGTGATCGTGCGGAACGTGCGCCATGGCCCGGCGCCGAGCGTTGCGGCTGCTTCGGCGTAGCGTCGGTCATGACCACGCAGTCCGGCTTCGACCGTCAGCACGAAGAACGGCATCGCAACGTAGGTCGTCGCGAGCACAACACCGGCCGTCGTGAACGGCACTTCGATCCCGAACCAGCGATGCAGCGAGCCGCCGATCAGATGGTTCTTGCCGTAGACCAACAGCAGCGCGAGCCCGCCAACGATCGGCGGTAGCACCATCGGCAGGGTCGCGAACACTCGCACAATCGTTCGCAGCGCGTCGTTGCCTTGCGCGAGCCATGTTGCCAATGGCAGGCCGAGCACAAGGCACAATAGCGCCGAGGCTAGCGAGCATTCCAGCGACAGCGATAATGCATCGAGCGTCGCGTCATCGGCAACCAGCGACCACAGATCGCCCCACGGAGCTGCCGTAAGCAATCCGATCAGCGGCAGCAGGAACAGCACCGCCGCAATCGCGGCTGGCACCATCAGCCATGCAGGCATGGGAGCGCGCGCGCGGCTCACGGTTTGGCAAACCCATGGGACGCGAGGATGGCTTGGCCAATCGGTCCGGCGACGAACGCGACGAAGGCCTTGCCGAGTGCGCCGTGCTCGCCTGTCGACAGCGGCGCAATCACATACTGCGTGCGGATGTTCTGGTGTTCGGGAATGGTCACGCTGTGGATCTTGGTGCCGAATGCGCCTGTTTGTTCGGCGACAGTCCGTGCATCGGTGGCATAGACAATACCGGCGTCGGCGACTCCAAGGCGAACCTTGCTGACAACCGCGCGCACGCTCGGTTCGTCTGACCGCGATTGTATCTGCACGCCGGCCTTCTTGAGGGCCTCACGCGCATATCGACCTGCCGGCACTTCTGGCCCGCACATCAACACACCGATCCCTGGCTTTTGCAGATCGGCGAGCGAAAGGATCGCGTGCGGGTTGCCGTCGGCGGTGACGATAGTGAGTTGGTTGCCGGCAAACGTGACCGCTGCCGCGCTCGCCTGCCCTGCGTCGATCACTTGCTGCATCAGCACCTCGTCAGCTGATGCGAATACATCTGCAGCAGCACCTTCTCGAAGTTGCAGCACCAAGCGCGGTGTGCCGGAGCAGTGCAGCTCAACCTCGACGTCGGGGTTCTCGACCTCGAACGCAGCCGCCAGCTCTTCGAACGGCATGGTCAGCGAAGACGCAGCGAAGACGCGGACTTGCGGCTTGCTGCGATCGGAGCAGCCCAGCGTGGCCAGCAGAGCGGCCACCATTGTGATCTTGACCCGGGCGATCATGGTGTTCATTCATAGCCGACGACCGGGCTTGGCGCAGCCAAATGCCAGTGCCGGAGAGCTTCCTTATGGAACGATCTGCGCGCGTGAGCCACCCCTTGCTACCGTTTCGGCATGACCCAGACCATGCAGGTGTCCAAGTGAAGTTAGGACGAATGATCGCGTGGCTCTTGGCTGCGCTCCCGATGGTTGCCGCTGGCTACTGGGCATCGTTCGCGGCGCGCATGCCGGAAGCGGTCACGGACCGCATGGCGTTGGGCGAAGTAACGCCACGCTGGGATTTCGCCAACTGGGCCGAAACTACATCCGAACCGATGCACGCCATGGCGCGCGCGGTGCACCTCGGGGCGCTGCACGTGCCGAGCGCGACGGTGCAATCGGTGGTCTGGGTCAACCTGCTACTCGTGCTGCTGATCCTTGCTGGCTTGTGCGACTTGATGCGTCGCGCGTTTCCGGCGACCAAGGGAGCGGGCCCGCTCGCGTTCGCCGCATTCGGATTACTAGTCGCGTCACCGGCCTTCGGCAGCAACTGGTTGCATGGCGAACGTCTCGGGCTGCTGCTCGTGCCGATGCTGTTGGTCACCGCGTTGGGGTGGCTTCAGGCGAGCGGTCGGTTTGTGCCCCGCGCGATCTTTGTGTTTGTGGTTGCTGCCATCGCGCCATGGTTTCACTTGCACGGTGTGGTCGTCGCGACCGCATTGATTCCGGCGATGCTTTGCGCCGCTAAGAATTCAGGTAGCCAACGCCGCATGGCGTGGGTGGGTGTGCTGCTAGTTCTCGGCGATGTCGCTGCATTCTTCAGCATGCGCACTGCGGGCGGCCTGTCCGTTGCTGGTGCCGATTGGTTGGCAGCGTGGACGAGCGAGCCGGCGGATACCGTGTTGGCGTTGTTCGCGGCAACGGGCCGCGCGTGGCTGGACCTGCTGCCAACGACGTCCATCGACGATCAAGTGATTGGTGGTGCTTGCTGGCTGTTGCCGATCTTGTTGCTGCGCTGTGGCAATCGTTCGACCGAAGCGCGTGCGGCCGCTGCGCCGTGGTGGAGTTGCATCGTATTCGGCTTGCTGGTCCTGGTGATCAACGGCGTTCGCTACGAACTCAATCCACCGGTCGGCACCTTCCGCGAAGCGACCTTCGGCGCGTTCTTGTTGCCCATCGGCTTGGTCGGTTTGCTCACGGCGCGGTTTGGAACCACGCTGTTGTCGATGGCTGTCGGCGCCCTTGCCGTGCTGGCCATTCAGGACTGGTACACAGGTATCGAAGGCTTGCGCATGGCGCGAATGCGCACCCAGCAAGTCGAAGCCGAGATGATCGTGCCGGCCGCTGCTGGCGCGACCGCTTCCTTGCCGGTCCGCGACGACGCAGAACTCCAGCAACTACTCGAACGCAAATGGGTGCCGTCGGCTGAGCGCTTGCCCGAGTCCGATGTGCTGCTGCAGTTCGCCACGCCTTCGACCGGCGCCCTGGGACGCATCATCGGCGGCGATGCCGAAACCGTTCATGGTGTCTTGCGCAGCTCGCTTCGTAGTGCGACGGCGCAGTGGATCGCGGTGGTCGTCAAGGTCGGTAAGGACGCGCCGCGTGTCGTTGGTTATGCCCAGCCAAACTTCGGTGCACAGGGTCGCAGCATCGCGTGGCAGATCAAACTCACCGAAGCGTTGCCCGAAGGTGCGCAGGTTCGCGCGCTCGGCTTGCTAGTCGAAGAACGCACGTTCGTGCCACTTGGCGCATCGTTCGTTCTGCAGGCCGGCAAGCTCGCGGTCGCCGGCGGCTAACTAGTCCGTGCCGTAGATCAAGAACAGCACGAGCTCGGGGGCGATGATGCCGACGCTGATCAAGGTGGCGACCATCAGGTAGCCGAACTTCTGGCCGAGTCTGATGTCAAGTTGCGGTGCCGCCTCTGTGAGCTGCATGCCGATGTAGGCCCGCATGACGGTGTTGCTTGCAGCGCAAAGTGCGCGGGTTGCTGGTACTCGGACCGCTAGCAAGCGCTGTTAGACGTTGAATCGGAAGTGCAGGACATCGCCGTCGGCGACGACGTATTCCTTGCCTTCGATTCGGTAGACGCCCTTCTCGCGAGCCACGGCAACACTGCCGCATTCGATGAGTGCGTCGTAGGCAACCGTCTCCGCCTTGATGAAGCCTCGCTCGAAGTCTCCGTGGATGACGCCAGCAGCCTTCGGCGCGGTGTCTCCGGAGCGAATTGTCCAGGCGCGAACTTCTTGTTCGCCAGCCGTGAAGTAGGTGCGCAGGCCAAGCAGGTGGTAGGTCGCGCGGATCAGCAAGCCCGTACCACTCTCGTCGACACCCAAGTCGGTGAGGAACGCCTTGGCATCTTCTTCCGACAGGTCGACCAAGTCGCTCTCGATCTGCGCCGAGATCACGATCGCTTCGCAGTTGAGCGTCTTGGCCGCGTACTCGCGCACCTTCTTTACGAACGGGTTGTTGTCGGCGTCGGCGAGCTCGTCGTCCTTGACGTTGCACGCGAAGATGACCGGCTTCTGCGTCAGCAGTTGGAAGTGCTTGGCGACGGCCTGCTCCTCCTTGGTCATCTCGCACAAGTAAGCCGGCTTGCCCTCATTGAGTAGCGGAGCCAGCTTCTCAAGGATCGGCATCTCAACCTGCGCTTCCTTGTCACCGCGCTTGGCTTGCTTGCTTTGGCGGCTGATTCGCTTCTCCACCGACTCGAGGTCGGCCAGTACCAGTTCGGTGTTGATGACTTCGATGTCGCGCACCGGATCGACCGTGCCTGAAACGTGGTGCACGTCCTCGTCCTCGAAGCAACGCACGACCTGCACGATCGCATCGACCTCGCGGATGTGGCTCAGGAACTTGTTGCCAAGCCCTTCGCCGGACGACGCGCCCGCGACCAGGCCAGCGATGTCGACGAACTCAATCGTCGCGGGGATCACGACGTTGGTCTTCGAGATCTCACGCAGCGGCTCGAGCCGTGAGTCTGGCACAGTGACCACGCCGACGTTGGGGTCGATCGTGCAGAACGGGTAGTTCGCAGCCTGCGCGTTTTGGGTGCGCGTGATGGCGTTAAACAACGTCGACTTACCGACGTTTGGGAGCCCGACGATGCCAGCTTGGAGTGCCATGGAGTGAGTGCTTTCTTGCTAGCGGTTGGCGACGACTGCTTCGATCGCTTTGATCAGTGCGGGCACGACTTCGAACGCGTCGCCAACGATGCCGTAGTCGGCGACCTTGAAGATCGGCGCGTCGGCGTCCTTGTTGATCGCCACGATCGTGCGCGCGGTGCGCATGCCAGCGAGGTGCTGGATGGCGCCACTGATGCCGATCGCAAAGTAGAGCGGCGGGCTGACGACCTTGCCGGTCTGGCCAACCTGCTCGGAGTGCGGCCGCCAGCCGGCGTCGCAGACGGCGCGCGAGGCACCAACGGCGGCGACGCCCGGGCCGAAGGCGGCGGCCAGGTCTTCGATCAGCTTGAAGTTCTCGGCTTCTTTGAGGCCACGACCACCAGCTACGACGACCTTCGCTTCGGCGAGCGGCGTCTTGTCACCACCGGCTGCGATGATCTCCTTGACGACCGACAGCAGGTCACCAGCCGGAGCGTCGACCTTGCTGACTTCGCCGCTGCCACCACTGGCCGCTTCGAAGTTGTTCGGGCGGATGGTCGCGCAGAACGGCGACTTGGTTGCCTTGACGGTCATCGTGGCTTTGCCACCGAAAACCGGCTTCTTGGCGCCGTAGGAGCCGCCTTCGCAGCTGACCTCGACGACGTCGGTGATGATGCCGGTCTCCAACAGCGCGGAAACCCGCGGCAGCAGGTCCTTGCCCATGGCCGTGTGCGCCATCAGAACGGCTGCGCCGTCGTTGGCCTTGACCTGCTCAGCGATGGCCTTGGCCCACGCGTCGCCGGAGTATTCGGCAAAGGTCGCGCCGTCGATGGCGATGACCTTGGCTGCGCCACCCGCGGCGAGCTCGGCTGTGGCGGCGTCGATGCCGTTGCCACACGCGATCGCGACGATCTGACCGCCGCTAGCGGTGGCGAGTTGCTTGGCTGCAGTAATTGCTTCGAGAGACGGGCGCTTCAGGGAGCCGCCGCGAACCTCAGCGATAACGATGATGTTGCTCATGGTGATGGTCTCCTTGACTTAGATGGCCTTAGCTTCGTTGCGCAGCGCTTCGATCAGCGCCGGCACCGCATCAGCGCCTTCGCCGATGATTCTGCCTGCGGCGCGCGCCGGCGGCAGTTCGATTGACACGATCTCCATAGCCGTTGCGGGGAGGTCGGCAGCAGCTTCCTCGAGCGGCTTCTTCTTCGCCTTCATGATGCCTTTGAGGTTGGCGTAGCGCGGCTGGTTGAGACCCTTATTGCAGCTGATGACGGCGGGCGTCTTGCAGGTTACGACTTCGCGCGCACCTTCGATGTCGCGCTCGGCCGTGAACACGCCGTCGGCGAGCTCGAGCTTAGTTACTTCCGTCACGCAGCCGAAGCCGAGGCGCGCGGCGAGGTTGCCGGCCAGTTGGTTGTTGTCCGAGTCGACCGCTTGCTTACCGCAGAGCACGATTTGCGCCGGGTTTGCCTGCAGATACGTGGCGAGCGCTTGCGCGACTTGAGCTCCGTCGTAAATCCACTCATCGGTCGTCAGCAGCACGGCTTTGTCGGCACCGCGAGCCAGCGCATCGCGCATTTCCTTCTGCGCGAGCTTGGGGCCGATGGTGATCGCGGTCACCGTGCCTTCGCCCAGCTGCTCCTTAATGAGGAGCGCTTGCTCCAGGGCGAATTCGTCGTACGCGTTCATTTCGAACGATACGCCGTTGGTTTCGATCGACTTACCGTCGGCGGCAATCTTGATTGCCGTGTCAGTCGCGGGAACTCGCTTGATGCAGACTACAATGTCCATGGTCGGCTTAGGGGTGCTCGGAAAATGCGGGCGAACAGTCTACTGAGGGCAACCACGGGATCGATGCGAAATTGCGGCCTGTCTGGCCCGGCATTTCTCAGCCCCGGCTGCGAACCAGACTTTCGGCGTCGTGAAGTCCCGGAATCCGCCCACGGCAGTGGGGTCACGGGCGGTTTCGCGCTGGCGGTGCGGCGGCGCGCTGGCGCGAGCGCCGGGGCGGCCTCAGACCGAGTCGAGGCCGTCGATCCAGCACGATAGCGATGGATCTGATGCCGGTCGCATCATTGGGCCGGGCACGGAGACCTCTTCGACGATGTGCAAAGCGAGCCGTTCGGCCAGCTCGGTGCGATACGGAGGCAGCAGTAGGGCCGCCTCGATTTGGTCGGTGAGGTGCATCGCCGCTGGGATCAGTTCGGCCAGGTCTTCGTCGGTGCCGCCCATTTCGTGCCAGTGGCCGGCGAGGTCTGCGCCCTTACCGGTGCAGGCGTAGGCGACGACTTCACCGTCACGGAGGAGCACGATGGTGGTCATGCCAGGTGTCGTCAACAGTGTCGACATCGTTCGCAGCGAACGGCTGATGCGACGCGGTTTGCATTCGTGCAGCGCGTGTACGGTGTCGTGATCGGGGATCTCAAGCAGGCGCACTGCGTTGGTCGCACGGAACGGACGGCGTACGATCAGTAGGCAACGGTCGTAGCCGGTAGCTCCGAATCCTTGGCGCGCGTAGAGCTCGGGGCGTTCGGCCCACAACAGCATGGTGTCGGTCTGCTCTGCCAGCGATTCGACTGCCGCTGACAGTACATGACCAGCGAATCCGAGGCCGCGAACATGTGGCGATGTCGCGACTGATCCGATCAGTCCGATGGTCTTCACGTCGTCGCCATCGTGAAGTTGTTCGATGCGGCAGGCGCAGTGACTGAGCAAGCGATCTTCGTCGAGCATGACGAAGAAGGCGCCGCCGCCGTCATTGCGATACAGCTGCGGCCACGTGTGTTGCACGCCGTAGACCGCTCCGTGTAACAGCCATGCGTCGAGCAGCGGCAGCCACTGTTGCACGTAGTCGCGATCGACACGGTGGATGGTTCCAGCCGAGATACTCATCACATGTGGCGCTTGAACGCCGCTTCTAGTTGTCTGCGAAGGTCCATCGCAGCAACGAAACCGTCGTCTGCAGTGCGCAACGCATCTTGCAGCTCTTCGGGGCTCTCGACTTCTTCGGCAACAGGTTGTTGGGCCGTGATCTTCTGCAACCGTTCGAGCAGTTCTTGGAAGCGCGGAGAGCTCTCGGTTTGCGAAGGCGCATGCGCCGTCGCGTTCGAACTCTGGACCGCGTCGATTCTTGGGATTTCAGTCATCGATGGCCCGCGTTACCGCAGGAAGCCTTGGAGGCTGGTTTGCAGAACACGCGCGCTGACTTGCAGAGCGGTCTGGTAGGAAAGGTCTTGCCGCTGGAACTCAAGAATCGCTGCGGCAATGTCTGTGTCTTGCACGAGTGACAGGGACTCCGTTCGCGAGATGTGCAGCCCCTCGACGCGGTTCTGCAACACGTCCATGCTCGATGAGCGGAAACCAAGTTCGCGCAGGCCGTCGAGCACGGCGTTGTGAGCGTCCTCGACCTCAGGCAGCAAGCTGCCGATCAGGTCACGCACCGTCGAATCCGAAAGTCCCTCGTCGTTCTGCAACAAGTTGCGCAGTTCGGCGAGCGTCGTGAACACATCGAACGTGCCGTTGTAGCGCACTTCGTCGGTGCCGATTTGGGTGAGGTTCTCCGTGTTGACGTAGAGCACCGAGGCGTCGTCTGAATTGTTGACGGCGATGCTGTTGTTGGAGAAGTCGGTGACGTTGGTGATCGTTTCACCATTGTCCAAGGTCAGGTCGGCGCTCGCCGTGAACGTGCCTGCAGTGGTCGCTGGCACGCCGGTGACCGTTAACGTCAGCGAGCGGCCATCCAACGTGTTGAACGTTTGATCCGTGGCTGGAATACCGACCGGGGGGCCGCCACCAATGCTTAGGGTGTCCGGACCGCTGGTGAACACGTAGTCCAGCGGGCCAACCGCGCTCTGCGAGCCGGAGCCGGTAGTGACCGTTGCCGGAGCATCCACTGTCAGGCCGCCAAATGAGACTTGCAGACTTGCATAGCCAACGCCGGTGTCGCCGACGCCCGCAGGTTGGGCACCAGTCGGCAACGCGTCGGTGGTTGTAAAGAACGACGTCGCGCCGCGATCTCGTTGCATGAAGATCGAGTCGCCGGGCAGGTTGAGTGCCGTCGACACACCTGGAGCAACATCGATGTTCAAGCTGTCGCGGTTGCCGTTATAGGTAGGTCGCGTGCGGCCATTGCTCGTGTCCAACGAGAACGGTGGTTCGCCGTTGGCAGTGCCACCAAACAAGTAGCGGTCGCCGCGACGGCTGTTGGCGATGCCTAGGACCTGGCCCAGAAGTTGGTCTATTTCGGCACCGATGCTTTTTCGGTCGTTGCCGTTGAGTGTGCCGTTAGCCGCTTGCGTGGTCAGTTCTCGCACGCGTTGCAACACCGTCGACGCGTCCTCGAGTGAGCTTGCGCCGGTGTTGAGCGTTTCCCGTGCCAGTTGCACGTTGTCGCTCAGCTGGCGAAGGTCGCGAAGGTCGCCACGCAACGGCAAAATGCGCAGGGAAGCCGCTGGATCGTCGGATGGACGACTGATGCGGCGCCCGCTGGCGACTTCTTGCTGCAGTTGTGTGTATCGGTAAAGGCCGCTTTGCACGTCGGTCAACGCGCGCGCGTACATCATTCCTTGAGTGATTCGTATGGACATGGCTACCTCCCCAGGTTGATCAGAACGGACGTCATTTCCTGTGCGACTTTGATGAAGCGCGCAGCCGCTTCGTACGACTGCTGATACTTCAGCATGTCCACCATCTCTTCATCGATGTTGACGCCCGAGATCGACTCACGGTCATTTTGGAGTTGGGCCAGCAACTGATCCTGCGCTTGCAGGGTTGAGCGTGCCGCCGCGGTTTCGAAGCCGATGTCGCCAACCAGGTCGGCATAGAAGTCTTCGATCGTGTTTGACGACAGGTCGCCCAGGTTGCGATCGCGCAGACCGACCAAGCGGGCGAGGTTGCCAGCGTCGCCACTGGCACTGCCGATGCCGGCCGAAAGGCTGTCCGGGTTGTCCAGCAAGGCTTGGTTGACCTTGATGTCCGAAGCTGATGAGCCGAGGAAGAACGCATTCATTCCGGTTGCGACCAGGATGTCGCTGGTGTCGCTGTCGCTGAGTGCATCGAGGGCAAAGGCCTGACCGTCTGTTGCCGAGATTTCGCCGGCGCTAAACGCCACGCGAATGCCGTTGCCAAGCTCGATTTGTTCCCGCGGCTCGTAGCCGCTGCCGACGCTAAGGGTCGTCACCAGTCCGCCGTCCTTGTCGAACACGCGAACGCGCAGGTCGTCGGTTTGGCCGATGATCCCGTCCGACTCCGGAACAAACGTGAATTGGTTGTTGTCGGTGCCGGTGTAAGCACCTTCGACTGAGACGCCCACGGGAATGTCACGGCCGGCCGCGGTCGCGGTCGACATGCTCAGGTCGTCGAGCACAGTGCCGCCGCCGCTGTTGGCGAGAGACAGTTGTGACGTCACGCCGCCTTGGCTGCTTTGCATCATGAGGCGGCCACCAACGCTGCTGGCAGTACCGGCAGCGCCGAGGTCGTTGTTGATCGCCGCGGCAAGTTCCTCGGCGGTCGCTGCGCTCGATTGCTGGAAGTCGCTCGCATCGAGAGTCACTGTCGTCACGACTGGCGATGCCGCCGTGCCTGTAGTGACGTCAATGTTGACCGGGAACGTCTGGGCAGACAGGTTGTAGGGACCTGCAGCCTGGCTGCCGACGGTTGGGTTCAAGCCACCGAAGGTGCCTCCATCTGGGTTTGGATCGAGGCGCGGTGAGAAGTCGAAGCCGTAGCCGCTGTCCGAGTTGATGCGCAGGCGACCGGTCGGGTCGACCGTTGCCGAGATGTGTTCGATGTTGCTGACCTCGGCGGCGAAGTCATCGAGTGACATCGAATTGGGGTCAATGTCGATGCGCGTGCGCTTCATGTCGCCCGTCGTTTCATCGGTGACCGACACGTAGAGCGAGCCGTTCTCAATCGGGAAAGCAAAGCCAGCTTGCGATAACAACTCGTCGCCGGCCTGGCCATCGCCATCGCCGTCAACAGCGCCGTAGGCCGCCGTCAGCGATTGGAAAGGACCCGAAGCCGGCATGCCGGTTGAGTGCAGGCGGTTCCATTCGAGGATGGTGCTGCGGGCGAGGTCATCAATGCGCGACGTGAAGCCGGGCAGGCCATCTTGCTCCTGCCTGAGCAATGCCGCGATGCGGCCTTCGCGAATCGGCGCGGCAGACTTGTTGCTACCAACCATCACCTGGGTGTGGCCCTTGTTGTTCCTGTCGACACGCATGGTGGTCGTGCGATTGCCCGCCACGACCAGGTTGCCGCCAACCAACAAGTCGATACTTCCCGAGGAACGTTCGATTGCTCGGGTATCGAGCATCTTGCTGAGCTCAGTGATGTGCTGTGACCTTGTGTCGCGAAGATCGTTGGCGTCCGAGCCATTAGCCTCGGCCGTGATGATCTGACCGTTGAGTTCAGCTATTGCCTTAGTGCGTTGGTTGACCGTGCGGACCAGTCCGTTCACTTCGCTGAACGTGCTTTCGCTGAGGTCACCCAAACGCTGCGACACGAGTTGGAACTGTTGGCTGATCGAGTTGCCTGCCTGGATCAGGCCACCGCGCAAGGCGCGGTCAGCTGGATCGGTGCGCAGTTGATCGAGTGCACCGAACAGATCTTGAAAATTCGTCGACAGACCCTGATCAGGTTCGCCGAAGATGCTCTCGATCTCGCGGAAGCGCAGTTCGTCCAGCTCGGCACCGCCAACCAGTCCCAGTTGGAACTGCAGGCGCCGCTCGAGACCTTCATCGATGAGTCGTGAGATACCACGAACATCGACACCGGTGCCGAGTTGCAGGCTGCCCGGAGCGCCGAACGACAGCGACGAACTAAGTTCGATGCGCTGACGCGAGTAGCCGGGCGTGTTTGCGTTGGCGACGTTGTTACCCGCCGTCCTCATACCGAGCTGTGCTGCGTTCAAGGCACGCAAGCCAGCTCCCATTCCGAATCCGAAGCTCATGGGGGGATCTCCGTTTCCTACATCCGTCCGTCGACCAGTTGGCCGGCGGTGTTTCCATTGAGATTGCGCGCGCGCCGGTCGTAACCCGGTGCGTTTGCAGACTTGGCAGCGTCGACGACTTCAGCGCCGAGCGTGCCCTGTGCTGTCTTCGCGAAGCGAAGCAGTCGTTGGCCCATCGTGGTTTCTGCACGGACCATTTTTGCGAGCGGCTGCACTGCATCAGCGGCCGCGCGCAGGGCGCGACCTTCTTCACGAGGCATTGCCGCCGAGATTCGCGTGACGTTGAGGTGCAGTTGCTCTGGCGTGCCACCGATGGGGGTCGGTAGGGCCATGCGAATGCGCTTCAACAGTCCGGCTCGAAGGTTCTCTTGCGCAGCCAACTCGTGTGACAGGTGTTCGATGTCCGACGACGGCGCGAGCACATCTGGTCGCACCGAGACCCACGCCGTTCGGCGTTGCTCGAGTGCGCTCAGCAATTGCTTGAGCAAGTCGCGGGTCGAGTGGAACGATTGTTCCAGACTCTTAGTGTCCTCAGAGAATCCCATTAATGCCTCCTGTGCTGCTTGCCATGGTGGCTCGCAGGTCGTGCCCATTGGCTATGCGCTGGATGCGCTCAGCCTGGTTGTTGACCTTCTTGGCCTGTGCTTCCGGGTCGCCTTGGATCTTGCCGTCGCGCTCCATTTCCTTGAGCAACGCGCTAGCGATACCAATGCCACCCGTGCGGGCGAGCTCGCCCGATACGTTTTCGTCGAACCAACTCGCGTAGGTGTCTGCGCCGGGACCCTTGCCGAACATGCCGCCATCGTCACCGCCTAGTGAGCCGGTTTGGCGGATGCTGCTGACGAACGTCTTGACGAATACGGCTTCGAATTGGTCCGAGACCTTCTCGGCCTTCTCACGACTCTTGTCTGCCGCCGTCCTTGGCGTCTGCGACATCGTTTCCAAGCGAAGGGTATTCATCTAGCGAACCTCCAACGTGGCGTGCAGGAAGCCGCCTTGGTCGAGTGCTGTGAACACCGACACGAGTTGTGCCGGCGTCAGGCCGAGCGTCTTTAGGTTCTGGAGCAGGTCAGAGACCGTCGCGCCGCCGCCGCCGATGGGCTGCAGTTCGGTGCTGGACTCATCCGTTTCGATGGTGGAGCGGTTGACGCGGTCGGTCGTGCCCTGCGAGAATGGGCCCGGCTGCGACACGAAGTCTTCTTCGACGATCGAGATCGTTACTTCGGTAAGGCCAACGACGCAGGGGCTGATCATGACGCCTTCGCCAGCCAGAACCGTGCCGCTGACCTGGTCGATCGTGACCTTGGTCGGGTTCTCGACGGCGACGCGCACGTTGCCGATCAAGCCGAGCACCGTCATCGCGTATTCGTTGGTGCGGTTGGCGTCGGGCAGCTCGAGGCGCACCAGGGCCGGGTCGACTGCCGAGACCAAGATCTTAGTGCCGGCGAGCGCCGTCTTGATGCCGGCCGCGACCGACGATGAGTTGTAGGGGCTTGGGTTGAGTAGGCGCAGCTCGAGTGCACCCGACTCGCTGAAGAACGACGTCTCCTCTTCCTTGATGACGATGCCGCCGTTGAGCAGGTGACCCGTAGCGCTCGGGTTCTTGTCGACGCCGCCACTCTTGCCCTGGGCGGTGAAGCCAGCGACCAGGACAGGGCCCTGGGCACTGATGTATTCCTTGCCATCTACACCCTTAAGCGCGGCGCGCATCAGTTCACCGCCGCGCAACGAGAGCGCGTCGCCGACGACTTCGACTTTCACGTCGAGTTGGGTGCCTGCCTTGGCGAACGGCGGCAGGTTGCACGTCAGCGCAACCAAAGCCGTCGAGCCGTTGGTTACATCCGTAATGTCCAGGTTGAGGTCGTGACGCCTGATGAAGTTGATCAGCGCTTGCCGCGTGCCCCTGTCGTTCGAGCCAGTCTTGCTCGGAAGGCCGGTAACCAGGCCGATGCCGGTGAGCTGGTGCGGCATGCTGTTGGCGAGTCGTGTGATGCTGCTGATGCGCGGCGACAACACCGTTTGGCCGAGGCGGTTCCTGCGAACCGGTGCAATTGGATCTTGTCGCGCGGCAGCATTGGCGGTGAGTGGTTGCACAGTGATCGACCCAGACGTGCGTGGCGATAGCGGCGTCGCCGAAGCACCGTTAGGTGGCAGTTGGCCACCAGTCGTGGAGACCCCCGTCGGGCTACTACCGTTCGATGTCGGGCCACTCGTCGCAGCACCACCGGGCGCCGCCGGTGGCGTTTGACCGGGCAGAGTTTGCGCCGCGATCACTGCGCTAAGCAGTGCGACGAAAATTGATCGAGTCAGCAGGTTTGTTGTGAAGCACATCTGTGTTTCTCCGAGTATTAGAATGGCCAAGCTGCCCAGACCAACGTGTCGAACAGTTGCCCGACGGGACCACGAGTGACTTGGCGAGTGTTGGCGCCTTCACCCGTGATTGCGATGCGAGCTTCCGCGACTTGGGCACTGGTGACCGTGTTGGTCGGCGTGACGTCGAGGGGGCGAACGAGGCCGCTGACGCGCAGCGTGCGGGTTTCGTCGTCGATCTTGAGGCTGCGAACTCCGGCGACAACGAGGTTGCCGTTGGGTTGCACGTCGATGACGACGACTGCGATGCTGGCGCGAACGTCCGAGTTCTGGTTCTGCTTCGCTTCGCCGTTGAAGTTCTGTTCCTTGCGGATGTCGAGGCGTGGTAGCACGTTCGTCTTGAACGTCTTGTCACTGAGTGAAAACGCTTCGACGCGAGCGGCCAATGACGTGTCATTGCGGCGCTCCACTTTGGCTTCGTTACGAACCGACGTCTTCTCTTCGATCGTGATCGTCAAGATGTCGCCGATGTGACGAGCACGGTTGTCCGCGATCGATGAGATGCGAACACCAGAGCGCACATACGGGTTCTGCGCCGACAGCGTCGAGGCGAACGTGCAGCCGAGGCAGGTCAGTAGGGTGATGAGTTTCATAGCAGAGCTCACGGATTGATGACGACCAGGCCAGGGCCGATGACGCGCCCGGTCATTTGGCTGCGGGAGTTCAAGTTGGTTAGT
>JBNMND010000018.1:0-33058 GCA_051274975.1 Planctomycetota bacterium
CTTCCCGAGAATGGGCACGTCGGCGGGTAAGCCGGTCTTGAGCGGCAGGTTGATCCCGTCAACGTCAGCTGTGCGCCTCTCGGCGCCGGCTATGCGTGCTGTGGCGTCGACCCCACTAAAGGTCGTGGTCTCAAAGTCAGTGACCCCGATGTCAGTGACCCCGAAGCCAGTGAGTGGCGCGGTGATGACTCCGGCGCAGATGCAGGCGTTGCTCAACGCGGAAGTAAACAGTGGCCCGTCTGTGACGGCGCAGCCGGCTGGTCCCGCCACTGCCGCACCGGCTGGTCCGGCCGTTCCTGTCGTCGATGCCGCGCTCGAAGCCAAGAAGCTAAAGCGCGAGATGGAGATGCTGCAGCGCGACATCACGCTCAGTCGTTGGGGCAAGTTGGCCGACTTCCTGGCGTCGTTGCCGGAGAAAGACCAGGTAGCTGCCTACGAGCACGTGCTGACGGTCTTGCCGCGTCATCCCAACAAGCCGCGTTCGAACCTGCCAACCAACCTGCAAGAGCGCAACCGCTTCTCGTTCGAGGAAGCGTTCATGCTCGCCGGCATGGCGCCCAAGGGCTTCGACAAGAAGCAAGTCAAGAAGCTCACGCCGATCGTGCAGCGCGCGATCCAAGACGGCAGCGTCGTCGAAGAGTTGATTCGTTTGCTTGGTGTCGAAGTCAGCAAGCCGAAGGAGGCGATGCGCATGGATCGTCGCGAAGTGGCGATGCTGCTGTCCAGTTTGAAGATGGAGTTGGAGCTCGGTCCGTTCTTGCCGACTGTGACTGAGGCCGAGAAGAGCGACGACCGCGAAGCCTTGAACCTGCGTGCTCGTTACTCGTTGGCGATGTATGCCAAGGAGCAGCGCACCAGCTGGCTTGAAGAGGCTTGGAATGCGACGCAGAGCGCGCTCGCAAAGGGCGAGATCGGCAAAGAAGAGAAGGAAGAGGCGCTTCGTCGCGCGGTCGAGCTTGCTCCGAAGGTCAATGAAGAGCTTGGTCCGGCGTGGTTGGCCGACAGCTTCACCGCCCGTCCCGAGCGCGGCATGGAGATCATCGCCACGATCGGTGGCCAGGTCGCTACGGGCTTCCAGAAGAAGGGCACCGACACTAGGTATCGCGCTGCGGGCCTTGAACTGCAGAAGACCGCCGTCGAAGCGTTGCTGCGCGTTGCGCCAAAGCTTGCTGACGAATGGCGGCCAACGCTCGCCGTGCTCGCCTCTAGCTGGGTGCAGGAAGCTGCGCACAGCAACACCAATTCGAAGACGTCGTCGTTCGGTTCCTACATGGAGCGTGACGCATACGGCAACATCTTCTACCGCAATCGCCGCATGGGCGGTGGTGGCCGCGTGCTAGCTATTGAGCCGGCCGACTTGATGAAGTCGCAGCCGGGCCCGAAGTGGGCGGCGTTGCTCAACGAAGAACTGCTGCCGCACTTCACGACGGTGTCGGCGCAGCTGTGGTTGAAGGTCAACGAATACGAGAAGGCCTTCCCCTTCATTGAGAAGTTGGCGGAGACCAATCCGCGTAAGGCCAAAGAGCTGGCCGATGAGTTCTTGCGCGTTTGGAAGACGAACAACAACCCGAACGCGAACCGCTACTCGAACTCCTACATGTTCATGTATGGCTTCGAGACGCGCCGGAACTCCATTCCGCTGACGCGCAGCAAGCAGGTGCGCAACCTTCGCGAGCTGGCTAAATACGTCGAGCGTTTGCGTGGTCTACCGATCGATGGCGTTGATCCGAAGTTGTTGATGCAGGCCTTCATCGCTGCGCACAGCTCGGCGGAGGTCTACCGCTTGGATACGATCGAAGAGGTGTTTGGAGACATCGGTGATCTTGACCCGATTGTGCTCAGCACTCTGATTGGCACCATGCGCGGAAACCTTGCGACCGTTTGGAGGATTCCGGCGGTCCAGCAGGCTGCGAAGACGCGTCGTTCTCAGCGCGAGATGCTCGGCCAAGTCGCTAAGGGCTATGAGACGGCGGGGGAAATCATCGAAGAGTCCCTGAAGTCGAAGGGGCGCCACTGGGCGTTGCTGGTTGCACGCGCGACCTTGCGCCACGATCAGAACAACTTTGCTCAGGAGATGAAGCGCGACCACAGCTTGGCTGACGTCGGCAAGAGCTTGTTTGAGGGGCTGCTCGGCGGCAAAAGCTTGCCCAAGGAAATGCGCGCCGTTTTTGATTCCCTGATGGCTGAAGCCGCGAAGGGCATGAAGCCTGGTGACGTCCTGGCTGCCCTGCGCAAGGGCTTGTCCGCGGCAGACTATGAACTCATGCGCGCTGCTTTGGAGAAAGAGGAGCGGAAGGCCCAAGAGACGTTTGCCAGCATTCGCCGTGAGGCCTTCGAGCATTTCGCGGAAGCGGCCGAGCACTACGCATCGGTTGTGCCCGGCTTGACTCCGGCCGAGGAGTCCGAGCTTCCGTTCACGATGTGGTTCTACGCTGCGTTGGGTGCTTCTGACCTGGGCGCGATCAACGAGAAGCAAGTTGTGGCGAAGCCGCAGCTGGACATGATCAAGGAAGCGTTGGCAGCTCTGCCGGAAGGCAGCCGTGAACGTCACCAAGACCGCTTTGCGAACTTGCTGTTCACGCGCATGTCGTCGATCAAGCCGCAGGTCAAGTTCCGCTACCTGCAGGCAGGCTTCGAGATCACTGGTGACAACGAGAAGACCAAGGAAGCGCAGACGATCTGGGCCTACTACCAGGACCTGCTGACGGAGCTGCGATTGGACGTGGTCGTCGACGGCAGCACCTCGATTGGCACGGAGAAGTTCGGCGTGCGCGTCGACATCATGCACTCCAAGGAGCTCGGTCGCGAAAGCGGCGGCTTCAAGAAGTACGCGACGAACCAGAACAACGGGTCGAACCCATTCAACTACGGTCGCCCGACTGAGAACTACCGCGAGAAGTTCCACGAAGCGGCGATCGCCGCGCTACGTGAAAACTTTGAGCTGCTGTCGATCACGTTCAACAGCGAGAACATGGATCCCGTTACTGACGATGATCCCGATTGGCAGCGTTCGTCGTATGCCTACATGTTGCTTAAAGCTCGCGGCCCGCACGTCGATCGCATCCCGCCACTGAAGTTGGACCTCGACTTCCTCGATCAGTCGGGCTTTGTGATCCTTCCGATCGGTTCTTCGCCGGTTCGCGTCGATGCGTCGGGCGACCAAGTGGTGCGTCCATGCACCGGTCTCGAAGTGACGCAGTTGCTCGATGAGCGCAAGATCGACGAAGGCAAGGTGACACTTGAGGTCAAGGCGAAGGGTCGGGGCATGGTTCCGGACCTCAAGGAGTTCTTGAAGCTCGAGATGCCTGGCTTCGTCGTCAAGGACACGCGCGACGAGGGGGCCTCGGTGGTGCGGTTCTCGCAGGATCAGGACTCGGTCGATACGGAGCGGGTTTGGTTGCTGTCACTAGAGCCTGAAGATGGTGCTACGCCGGGCACCTTCCGCTTCGGTGAGTCGATCATCGAAGGTCTTGAGCCCGTCTACCAGCGCTACAACGATGCGGACCTTGAGACTGTCACTGCCGACGTCGCGCTGCGCCGTGCAATCAGCGCGAACAACCCGGTATGGGCTTGGGTCCTGTTGGTCCTGTCAATTGTCGGCTACATCGTTTGGTTCTTCTTCCCAGCTTCGCGCAAGGAGCCGGAGTCGGAAGCGCAAGCGTTGCGCATGCCGGAGCAACTGACCGCGTTCTCGGTGCTGGCGTTGCTGGAGAAAATTCGTTTTGCGGCACCGTTAGCCGAGTCGCAGAAGGAACAGCTTGATGTTGAGGTGCAGCGCATCCAATCGAGCCACTTTGGCAAGCACGGCGATGACGGGATCGAACTCGAAAAGATCGCCAGGCACTGGTTGAGCAGGGTGGGCTAGCTGCCGCCCGCAATTGTGCCTGCCGGGACTTTGCGTTCGCGGCTGGCACGGCCTTCACATTCATAGAACAACCCATCTACCGCCTTAACCCTGACATGACCGCATCCGCTACCACCCCTCGTTTTGTCGAGACACTAAAGTTCCTCGATCAGATCAAGACTCGCGTCGGCAAGGTTGTCGTCGGCCAAGAAGTCGTCGTCGAACGCGTTCTGATTTCGCTCCTGACCTCGGGCCACTTGCTACTACAAGGCGTGCCCGGTTTGGCCAAGACGCTGTTGGTTGCGGCGGTGTCCAAGACGGTTGACCTGTCGTACTCGCGCATCCAATTCACGATCGACTTGTTGCCGTCCGACATCGTCGGCAGTGAGATCCTCGATCAGAAGACGCACGAGTTCCGTATCCACAAGGGGCCGATCTTCACTAACCTGTTGCTCGCCGATGAGATCAACCGCGCCGCGCCGAAGGTGCAGAGTGCGTTGCTCGAAGCGATGCAGGAACGCCGCGTCACGATCGGTAACGACAACTTCGCCTTGCCGGCGCCGTTCCTCGTGATCGCTACGCAGAACCCGGTTGAGCAAGCGGGAACGTTCGAGTTGCCGGAAGCGCAGCTCGACCGCTTCATGCTGTTGCACCGTCTCCAATACTTGAAGCCCGAAGAGGAACTCGAAGTCCTGCGCCGCAACACCAAGCTCGGTGTGCGTCGTGACGGCAAGGGCGCCGTGGCTCGCACCGAGTTCGATGTTCTTGGTGAGCAAGAGAAGGGCAGTGCCGATCAGTTGGTTCGCGCGATGGAAGACGTGCAGGAAGTGCACGTCAGCGAGGCGTTCCTCGAGCACTGCGTCGAGATCGTCAACCGCACCCGCGGCCATTCGAAGCTTGAACTCGGTTGCAGCCCCCGCGCTGGCATCTCGCTGGTCAAGGCTTCGCGTGCTCGTGCCTTGATTCATGGTCGCGACTACGTCATTCCAGAAGACCTGTTCGCGCTCGCCGAGGACGTCATTTTGCACCGCATTCGACTCAGCTATGAAGCGGTCGCCGAAGGGCACACGAGTGCGCAAGTCCTGCAGGAGATCCTCAACGAAGTCGCCAAATGAACGGGGACGATCACAGCGATGCCTCTAACAGGGACATGAGCATCCGGGAGCGCGAAGCGGCGTTGCCTGGAATGCTGCCGGGCATCCAGCCGTCGGCCGCGCGTAAGTTCATCATCGCGATCAGGCGATTGGCGGACGACTTGACGTATGGCCTCGATGGATCGCGCTTTCTCGGCTCGGGCATCGACTACGTGCAGTCGCGTCAATACCTCGACGGCGACCCAGTCAAGTCGATCGATTGGCGCGTGACCGCGCGTACTGGCAAATACCACATCAAGGAGTACGAAGCGCAGCGACGGTTCCCGGCGTGGCTGTTGGTCGATACGTCGGCGTCGATGGTGGTTTCGTCGCTCGCGCGCAGCAAGTACGAGACAGCGTTGCAGGTTGCTGGCGGGCTCGCGTTGGCGTGCCTCGACCGCACCAGCCCCGTTGGGGTGTTGGGTTGTGGTTCGCGCGATGTGCACATCAAGCCGAGCCTGGCCAAGGACCAAGTGATGCAGTGGCTGCTGCGGTTGCGTCGTCACTCGTTCACCGAGCCGACCCAACTCGTTAGGCGTATTCGCGAACTGCGGCCAACACTGGCTGCGCGTTCGATCGTTGTGATTCTCAGTGACCTACACGAACCGGGCGCGGTGCACTCCGCGGCGTTGCTCGCGCAGCAGCACGAAGTCGCCGTTATCCAGTTGCAGGACCCGGCCGAGATCATGTTGCCGGGCGCCGGCTTCATACGAGCCAAGGAAGCGGAGTCCGGTCGCGATTTCGTCGCGCGCGGTAACCGCGGAATGATGGACCAAGAAAAGATCGAACACGAACTGCGTCGCGGCGGCGTCGACCACTTGTTGCTCCGCACCGACCAACCCTACCTGCAGCGCTTGCGCCAGTTCTTCCGTTCGCGCGGGATCACTGGAGGGGCACGATGATGCGTCAGGTGTTGCGCCTGTTGGCGTGCGTGCTGCTCGGTGCGACGGTGTTGCTGGCGCAGGGGCGCGAGCAACTCAAAGCGAAGGTCGGTATGCGTGCATACATCGATCAACTTCCACTGAAGGGGTCGGAGCTTGTGCCTGCTCCGTCGTCGCCGGAAGCGGACGTCGCGGTGCGCATCGTCAAGACGTGGCCGCATTTTGACGACCTAAGCTACGACCTTGAATGGGTGGGCTTCGAGCCCGGCACCCACAACCTGATCGACTTCTTGGTGCGCAAGGACGGCTCCTCCACGGAGGGGCTCGAGGCCATTGAGATTGAGGTTAGCAGCTTTGGCGTCACTACGCCGCCGGAGGCTAGCGAGATTGCTCCCGCTGCTCCGGAGCGGCTCAATGGTTACTCGACCGAGCAGATCGCCTTTGGCGTGTTGTGGGGCGCTGGCTTTCTGGCGATCTTGTTTGTTGGGCGCAAGTGGGCTCGCAAGCCGTTGCCAGCGGCTGCGCCGCCGACTCTCGCCGATCGCCTGAGACCGTTAGTCGAAGAGGTTGCGTCCGGGAACGCGGACAACGCCAAGAAGGCAGAGCTTGAACGACTGCTGGTCGCGTGCTGGCGCGCCCGTTTGGGCCTCGGTTCGGAGCGAGCGGTCGACGCGATCATGGCGATCCGCAAGCACGAGGAAGCGGGTGCGTTGTTGCGTCAGGTCGAAGCCTGGCTGCACGCGCCTGAGCCGCCCAAGTCAATGGATGTTGCTGGGCTGCTGCGGCCATACCAATCCATAACGGCAGATAGCTTTGCGCCGATTGCCAGCAGAACCACCGGTTCGCATGGAGGCGGTGCCTGATGTTTGCGCGTCCGTGGATGTTGTTGTTGTTGGCGCTGCCAGTGCTGCATCTCTATTGGGTGTGGGCGAGGCGCGCTGGTCGCTTTGCGATGCCGTTTGACTCAGATGGCGAGAAGCATCTCGGTAGTCGTTGGCCGATGCGTGCGTTGCTTAGCATCGGCGAATCGCTGCCAGCCTTGATGATGGCGGTGGCGGTGCTGTTGATTTCGTTGCCGCAAGAACTAGCGGCGCCGAAGCAGAAGCGCGCGCTGACCAACATCCAATTCGTCGTCGATATCTCTGGTTCGATGACTGCGAAGTTTGGCACCGGGACGCGTTACGACGCGTCGATGAAGGCGATCAACGAGTTCCTCGACTTCCGCAGCGGGGATTCGTTTGGCCTGACGTTCTTCGGCAACAACTATCTGCACTGGGTGCCGTTGACGAGCGACCCATCCGCGTTCAGTAACTCGATCCCGTTCATGCGCCCGGAGAACAGGGTGCCTGGATTTGGCGGCACTGAGATTGGCAAGGCGGTGCTTGGCGCGCGCGAAGTGCTGACGTCGCGCGAAGAAGGTGACCGGATGATGATTCTGGTCACTGACGGTTTCAGCAGTGACCTGACCGGCGGTGCCGAAATGGAGATCGCCAGGCGCCTGCGCCGCGATCGCATCCAGTTGTTCGCAGTCAACATTCAGGAGAGCGAGGCGCGCGGTGAGATCGTCAACCTGGCGCGCACCACCGGCGGCGAAGTCTTCAACCCTGGCGATACCGGCGCACTGAAGAGGGTCTTCGCCAAGATCGACGACATGACCAAGACCGAGCTCGAACAAGCGTCGGCCGAACTGGTCGATTGGTTCTTCCCGTTTGCGATGGTCGGGTTGAGCTTGCTCGGTGCCTACATGCTGATGTTGCTGGGCTGGAGATACACACCATGGTGAGCCTCTACATCACGCTTGGCGTCTTCGTCGCGGCATTGCTGGGCGAAGCGTTGCACGGGACCCGCGTGCGTCGCGTTCGCAATCTGGTGTTCGGCCCATTGGGGCGACCGTCCAGGTGGGTCATGGCGGTGCCGATGCTGCGCGTTCTCGCAAGCACTGGCTTGGCATGGTCGTTGGCAACGTTGTTGACCGTTGATCCAATGGTGCATTCCAGCGAAGAGATCGCCGACGAAGATTGGCGCCACTTGGTGCTCGTCTACGACGTGTCACCGAGCATGTATCTGAAGGATGCCGGCGCGTCCGGCAACCTGACGAGGCACGAGCGTTCGCGCGAACTGATCGAATCGCTGTTCGATCGCGTGCAAATCGGCAAGTTCAAAGTCAGTGTCGTCGCGACCTACAACGGCGCGAAGCCGGTGGTCACCGACACCAAGGACATTGAGGTTGTTCGGCACATGCTGTCCGAGGTCGACATGCAGTGGGCGTTCAAGGTCGGCAAGACCAAGCTGTTCGATGGCATTGAAGAAGCCGCCAAGCTGGGCAAAGACTGGCGTGTGAACAGTGCGCTGCTGGTCATCGTCAGTGACGGTGACACCGTTCCTGCCGCGGGAATGCCTGAGCTGCCACCGTCATTCGGTGGCACCCTCGTGGTCGGTGTTGGCGACCACCTGGCCGGTAGCTTTATCGCGGGCCAGCAGTCGCGTCAGGACGAAAGCGCACTGCGTCAATTGGCGAATCGCCTTGGCGGCGAGTTTCACAACGGCAACCGCCGCCAGGTTCCGAGCGACATGCTGAGTGCAGCGGCCGAAGATTCGCGCAAGCCGCTGTTCGCACGGCTGTCGCTGCGCGAATACGCGTTGCTCGCGATGCTGTTGTCGGCGGGCATGCTCGGCGCGCTGCCGCTATTGCTGCACTACTTCGGGACGCGCTGGCGGCCCGGTGTGCAGCGCGTGCGGCAAGTCGCGTAGCGCCGTCGCCATCTGACGGAGCTACGCCATGCCGATGTCGACGGATATCAGCCTGCCGAAGGAGCAGGAGCCGGTGTTTCCGCCGCTGTGCTGCCGTTGCCTCGCTTCCGATCCGGAGCACAAGGTTCGCGTCTCTGCGAGCCGCTTCAGTTGGGCTCAGCTGTTCTTCGTCTGGATCTGGTTGTTCCGCAAGTCGGTCAAGCATGAGGTGCCGCTCTGCGATGCGTGTCGCGGCCCCGTCCGGTGGCGCAAGTCACTGGAGATATTGGTGCTCGTTGCCGTGGCGGTGCTTGCGCTCACGTTCGTGGTGCCGTGGATCAAGTCGATGGGCCTCAATCGGCAGTGGCAGAAGATCGCGACCTACGGCGGCGCGTTCGTGTTCGCGATCCCATACATCTTGTGGTGTGTGTTCCGACCGCCAGCGTTCCACATGACGGTGGGCGATGAGCACGTCGAGTATGAGTTCGCCGACGAGGACTACGCGATGCAGTTTGCCGCCTGCAATCCGGGCGCGGCGTCGGATGACATCTACATTGACGGTGACGATGATGATGAGTTCGACGACAACGTCGACGATGAGATCGATAAGGATGAAGACGACGAAGAACTCAATGGCAACGACGTCGATGACGGGCGAAGACGCTGAGCGGCCGCAGCGATTGCGTCGCTGGGTAGTCGTCGCACTTGTGTGCACGATTGCCCTCGGGTTGCTTTCGCGCCGCTATCCACTGCCTGGAATCCTTGCCGAGTACGCTGGCGACGCGCTCTACACCTCGGCCGGGTTCGCTGGTTTGGCGCTGCTATTTGCCGGTGCCAAGACCCGTTCACTGGCCATCGCCGCGTTCGTGTTGAGCGCCGCCGTCGAGTTCGCTCAACTGCTTAGTTGGCCTTGGATAAACGAGTTACGCGCAACCCTGTTTGGCCGACTGGTGCTCGGCAGCGGCTTTAAGTGGCCCGATATAGTCGCCTACCTGATCGGTGCCATGGCGGCTTCGGCTGTCGACTTCGCCCTGGCGAGGCACCACGTCTGCAAGGCGTAACTTTTGTAGTGGGGTAGCCCCAGAGACACCGTCTGACCGATAGACTCACTGATCGCTCCGATGGTCGGGGCACACACTTACGAACCAAGATGCGCAACATCCTGTTGGTTGGATGGCTTCTGCTCCCTATCGGGGCGTATGCCTATCATGAAGGCCCGGGCCAGGACCGAATCGCTCTCGAGAAGACCGATGCGTTGATCCTGGCTGCTCACGAATCGGCAAAGGCTGGTTCATGGGATCTCGCGATCGCGGGATACCAAGAAGCCCTGGCGAGCCTGCCGAAGAACGAGGAATCCTTCGACGTCAAGGTTTCGCAGCGCCTGCAGATCGAGCTCAACAAAGCTCGTATGAAGTCGAAGGGGCTTCCCGAAGCGCGCGACGCGCTTGAGGGACTCGTCGAGCAGATGCAGGGCGAAGAGAACACTGACCCCGCATTGATGCGCGATGCTCGCCAAGCGCTGGCTCGTGCTCAGTTCTACAAGACGTGGTTGATGCGCCTCGAAGGCCTTGACCGCACGATCTGGGAACCGGAAGTCGAAGCGGCCCGCCAAAATTGGCGCCTGCTCGCGGAGATGGCTCCGACCAAGAGCGAGAAGGACGTGCACCAGAAGGACCTGGAAGCTGCCGTTCGCCTCTCGCGCATCTCGGTCGAAGACCTGCAGGGGCTGCCCCTGCCAAGCGAGTGAGAGGGTTGAAGCAGTGGCGAAAAGGCCGGTCGGCCTAGTCAGAGTAAGAAGGTTAAACCACCAGGCAAAGGCGCCGGCAGCGGCCCCAAGTTCGGACGAGGCGGTTCCTAACCCTTCCTGACGGATTCAAATACGAGAAACGCCACCGAGCAATCGGTGGCGTTTTTCATGTACCCCGAGTTGTTGGTACGGTGCCAAGACAACAAACATCAACTCACTCGGTAGCGGTGTCACGATTTGAGTGACGTCATGAACGACCTGCGACTCGCCTTGGCTGTCACTGCGCGGTGCCGAAGATGTTGTTTGTTGTCCCGGCACCGTACTGACGGGTTAGCGGGCTGGCGGGCTAATTTCGCGGATGACGGCACCGCGGTTTTCGTCGAGGACCAGGACTGCGTAGCGGGTGGCGCCGCTGTTCGGGTCGTCGGAGAGGGAGGCGTAGTCGAAGCGGCCGCGCAGGTCGGTGTAGCCGTCCTTGTGGAAGCGAACTGTGCCGTTGCGCAGCTTGGCGAACACCTTCACGTAGGTCTTCGAGAGGGGCTTGTTGGTCTTAGGCTCGGTGACGGCGACTTGGCCGTAGGACTCGAGGAAGCGCACGTCGAGCGCGTTGGCGAAGTACTGGCGCGAGCGAACTAGCCCACCGGAACGCACTTCGACCAGCACGTTCTTCTGCCAGAACTGCTGCGGTAGCTCGTAGGCGAGTTGCTGCTGGTTCTTGGCGAGCGTGCGGGTCTCGCTGTGGTTGGGCTGCACGAATGCGGCCGAGGCACCATCGGGACCGGCGAACGGTTGCGCCGAGAACGCGAACTCAACATCGAGCTCGTAGTAGCGGACTTCGACCTCTTCGAGGTTCTTGTAGCTGATCGCAACGGTGCGACCAACGACTGCGAGTTCCAGTGCTGGTGCCGTGGCGGCGAGGTTGTCGGGCGTCTGCTCAGCGGCAGCCGGTGCCGTCTTGCCTTCGGCTTCGTCGAGATGCGCGATCACCGTCTTGAACCGCTTCTGCCAGTGAGCAACCGGATCGTTGAGGTGCGCCGCCGCGATGCGCCGCGCCTTCTGCGTCTCGCCAGTGAAGAAGCACAGGTAGGCCGACAGGTAGTCGAACTGCACCTTCGCGGCGATGTTGCTTGGGTTGATCTTCGCGTGACTCTCGAGCGCCTCTTCGACACGGTCCTGCAATAGGAAGTAGTAAGTGACGGCCAGCCAGTCATTGCTGTCGAGCTGCGGGCGGTAGCCGAGCAGGTTCATCAGCGCGTTGTATTGCTTGGCGAGGTCCTTGTTGCCGAACTTGCGTTGGCTGCCGAGTTGGTGCGCGCGCTGGTGCACGAGCGGGCTCAGTTCTAGGTGTTGGAAACGCAGGCGCTCTTTTGGGCTGATGTGTGCCAGTGGCGACTCGAGCCACGTGCCACATTGATCAAGGAAGCCGTCGCGGTGGCGAATGTACTCGCTGGTCACTTCGGAGTTGCGATGCAGCAAGCCGTAGGACCACAGCGTGTTGTCGTACGCGTGGCGCTTCTTTAACTTCGGCAGCAGTGCTTCGAAGAACGCGCGGTCGCGCATGCGCCAGGCGATCTTGCCCAAGTCGAGCCGCTGCACGTTATGCGTGTCGATGAACGACAGCACTTCAACGGGCGAGCCCTGTTGCGAGACGTGCTCCCATGACGTTGTGTCGAGCTTGCTAGGCTCGCCGACGACGTTGAGCGTCTTGCCGCTGGCGAACGCAACAAGCTTGCCCTTCTCGGCGGCGTGCGTTGGGTAGTGCGAGAACTCGCCGGTCGCCGGGAAGTAGAACGAGTATTCGATCGTGGCCGTGGCATATGGCGCCAACTTCAACGAGCGACCCTTAGTCCAGAAGCCGCGTTGCAGCGGCACCGCACCGGCGGGCACCTGCAGCAGCACTTCGGCTGTGCGCTGACTCGACGTCGGGTTGGTGACCACAACTTGGCAGCCGTAGGCAACGTCGACGAGGAACTCGTCGGTGACGAACGCATCGCGGCGCTCGCCGTTGTTCCAGCGGTAGCGGTCGTTGAGTCGGAAGAAGTTCTGGCCGAGTAGCAACGGCACTGCGTCCTTGGCCTTGTCCGACGAACGGATCTCCTTGCGGACCAACAGCAGTGGCGTCGCCGCGCGCAGCGACGTCTTGTCACCGTTCTCGACCCTCTCGTGCTTGCCAGCTTCGAACGGCAAATCGATGACGCTGAGTGCCATCATCATCTCAAGGAAGCTGCCGGTGGCTTCGACCACCGACGCCGAGACGAACGGCTGCCCTTCCTTGTTACTCGCGTAGTCGACCCAGAACGAGTTGGCGCGAATTACGCCCGTCGTTGGGTTCTCCATGCGACGCTGCCAGTAGTTGTGCTCGACCAGTAGCTTGGTGTCGCCAACCGCTTGGTAGAGATTGCGCACGCTCTTGCGTCGGCTGAGTTCCCGCAGCACGGAGCGCTCGGCGTTGCCGGTTTCTGCCTCCTCCAGCTCGTCGACTAGCAGGGTTTCACGGATCTTCGAATCCGCCTGATCCTTGAACTTCTTGGCGAGCGCCCTGCTTTCCATTGGCGCCTTGTCGGCAGCGGCACGATTGCGTGCTGGCGCCGGGGATGAGGGACCTGCTGGCCCGCCAGTCGTTGGTCCCGACGGGCGCCCCGTTGTGGGGCCACGGCTGGCGCCAGCTTTCGGTAATGCGGTGGGCTTCTGCGATGGTTCGCCGCCGTGGCCACGTCGCGTGGCGCCGAGGTAGAGGTCGTCGCTGCCTGTCTGGGTTAGGCGTTCGCTCTTCAGCGCCATGTCGAACAGCTCGGCCAAGCGCGTCGTCGCGACTGGGTTCAGTTCGAGGTTTTCTCTGAGTGAGCGAGCGACTGCTTCGCGTTCGGCACTACCAACACGCTGTGCCAGCAGGATCTTCTCGATCAGGTTGAGCTGCGCGAACTTCCACGGCTCGAGGTAGGCCTTGAGGTCCATCTCGAGCAGCCACTTGTCTACGAACGTCTTCTCCAGCTTGTTCGCCAAGAACGGCTTTACCACGCTGCCGAAGAAATCGGGGTCCTTCTGATGCAGGAAGAAGTGCAGTTCGTGGCATGCGTGCTTGCTGTACTTCTCGAGCTTCGCCGCGCGAGTCATGCCAGGCCACTCGAGCACGAACGCGAACGACTGCAGAGCGTCGTTGTTCGAGATCGTCGCGAACAGGCGGTAAACGCTGCCAAGGGAATCGTGAAGTTCGAGTTCTGCTGCGTGGGCACCATCGAGTTCGGCGGTGCCGCCCGTGGCGACGAACTCAATCTTCTTGGTCTCGATGAAGTGGCGATTGCTCGCTAGCGACTCGGACAGAGTGCGCGAACGCGGTTGCATCGGTTGCTCGCTGCGCACCGTCGTGTTGTAGACCGCTTGTGTGCCATCGAGCGCCAGCACGTGCACGTGTTGGCCTTCGCCCAACGACGCGAGCGGCAACGTCACGAAGCCATCCTTGTCGGGCTGCAGGTTGTCGAGCATCGACGAACCAAGCGGCAGGTAGTCGAGGTTGGCACTGATGCCGGGATTGGCTCCGGCGCCTGGCTTGCGCCCGCGGTCTTGCTGTTGTTCGCGTCCGGCTCTGCTGCCTGCGCGGCCGCCGAAGCGGCCACCAGCGCCACCGCCCAACCCGACCGCTGTGTTCCAAGAGGTCTCTTCGAGCGCCATTGGGTTCAGCAGCATGCTCGGTCGTTCAAGCATGTTGCCGGGGTACTTCTTGGTGAAGCGACGCTCCAGCACGTAGCGATACTCGTCACTGAGCTTGCGCCCAGCGTGGTAGCTGCTGTCGGGACGTTCCTGGTCGATTGTCTGCGCGGTGTGGGATTTCGCGCCGCGCAAGTTGGCGAACATGTCGTAGGTCGGCAGGTAGCGCGTCGAGACGACGTGCACGCGTGTGCCGCCCGTAGCGTTCGCCACCTTGATGCGCAGGTTGTCACCTTCGATACCAACTTGCTGAAGCTGCAGGGGGCGCGTCGGGGTCGTCTCAAGAACGCGATCGCGACCAATCAGGTAGCGACCGTTGCGCTGGCCCTTGGTGACGCGCAGCGTCACGCGATCGCCCGTCTCGTGCATTTGTAGCGAGTAGTCGCCAGGCGCGAGGTTGCGCACTTCGACAAAGCCGTCGGCAATGGCGAGGTGCTCGAACGCATCGTGGTTGTGGCCAAGCAGTGTGAACTCGCTACGCGACGGCGCAGCGAGCTTGCCCTGGTAGGGCAGTCGCAGCGTGTCGCCAACCGAACCGTGCAGCACGCTCGGCATCCGGCATGTCGCGCCTGTCAGTTCGAACGTGCCACCGGTGCCGCCGATCTTTTGCACGTAGATGCGATCGATGCCGGTCAGGCGACCCATTTGGATGCGCCCGCGCTCGTCGGTTTGTAGCGAGACGTTAATCGAGTCGCGGTAGTCGCGGTGGAACAGCCTCACGCTGCACGGTCGGCCGGCTTGCACTTCGCCGCTCTTGCCGCGCAACTCGACGACGTAACCTCCGGTCGTGTTGAGCAGCATCGGGATGCTGGTCTCGGCGCTCGCATCGATGGAGTTGAACTTGAAGATCTCCGACCACTTGTTGAGCGGGACGCGTTTGCCGTTGAGGTCTTCGACGTAGCCGCTAACGCCAACGTGCAGCGAAGACAAGCGGGCAGGCACGCGGATGTCGTGCGCCAGTTCTTGTGCGGTGGCGAACTTCAGGTCGCGCACTTCTTGCGTCGTCGATTGCCCATCCAGGTCGTATGCGATCACGGTCAGCACCGGATCCTTCAGTAGTTCGAGCGAAACGTTGTGACCCGCCAATGCCAGTTGGGGCCGCACCAGTAGGCGCGCGGTGTTGCCGGTGATCAAAGCCTCACGGTCAACGTGCACGCTGTTCTGCAGTTGATACGACTCCGCGTGGTGCCCAAAGTTGACCACCGACGAACGGTTGTCGTGTTGCAGCACGAGCTTCTTCTGACCCGGCGACGTCGTGAACGGCACGAGGATCTCGCCGCGGTTGTCCGCCTTGTATTCGCGACCGCCAAACCATGCGCTCGCGTTCTCAACGTGCGCGCCTGTCTCATCGTAGACGCGCACGAGTTGGCCCGCGGCCGACGTGCGCTCGACGATGCGCAGGCCACCCTTGTGCACAACTGCACGGCTCGAAATGCCATTGCCGACGAACTCGACTACGTATGTGCCGGGCTTCTTCAGCATTGGCAGGTCGAATGACCGCTTGACGCGCCGCATCGGTGAATCGTCGTAGTCGAAGGTCTGCTCGAAGTTGGCGACAACACCATCGAGTTCGATCGAGGCGTCGACGGCCTTCTGTTTCTCGACGTGGTAGCGGAAACTGTCGATTGCGAACACCTTGACCAGCAGTTGCTTGACGTTCTTGGTCTCGATCTCGAGGTCAACCGCGTCGTTGGCGCCGTAGTACTTCTTCTGTGTCGCCAGGAAGCGCAGCTCGACCTTCTTCTCTAGTCGCTCGAGGTGCGCTGGATCATTGATCAACGAATACCACCGCTCCATGTCGCCATCGCCGCTCAGGATCTTGGTCTCGGCGAGCACCCGATTGAGCCAGCTCGAGTCGATGTAGTCGCTGTAAGAATCGATGCTGTCTTCGCCTTGGAAGAAGTGCTCGAGACACTGCTTCACCAACGCACCGTCGTTGCCGATGGCCCGCATCAGAGTCGGGTAGCTGTTGCCTAGATTGACGTGTTGTGCGCGGTTGGTAAAGCGCTCGATGTGTGTCTTGGCGGCGTAGCTATTCCGCCGTGGCAGGCGGATGTACTGCATGAAGCGATCCTTGTTCGGGCCGCCGGCGGCGATGTCATGCTGCAGCCAGTGGTAGAGGATGTGCGCCTTCAGCGAGTTGAAGCTCGGGCTGAGGCCGCGCGCGTAGTTCCACAGGTTGCTGAGGTGCTGCTCGCGCGTGTCCGCGTCTTCTACCCACGCGGTGTCGGCATCCGGCTGCAGGCGCGTTAGGTAGGCGTGCACGAAGCGGCTGTTCTGCTTCAACTCGGGGCGCAACTCGACGCATTGATCAAGCTGTTCGCGACGCAGCATGTTGTGAATCGGCATCGTGCCAAAGCCGCGGCTCTCACGGTGCGTCAGGTTGCGCGCGATCAACGTCGGCAGGTTCGGGACGTCGGGACGGCTCAGTCGCTTCAGCAAACTGTGCAGTTGGCGGTCGTCGAGGTTGGTCGACGCGAGCTTCGCAAGGGCGCGATCGTGGAAGCCGTTGACGGTATTGCGGTGGTTGCCGAGTGCGCGGGCCCTCAGCGTCGCATGCGAGACCAGAGCGGCATCAAGTCGCGTCGCCAGGTCCGATCGTTGGCCGGGCACGATGCGTTCGTGATTGAAGTTCACACCCAGTCGCTGGCGGAGGAATTGAAACGTGCGTTCCTCGTTGTTGCCAAAACTCAGCAGCGCCTCGCGATTCTCAATCTCGACGACGCGAGTGGTGCGGCCGTGCCGTTTGATCCAAGTCGGCAGCACCTTCTGAACGCTCGCGAAGTCGCGCGCGTCGAGGCGTTCCCGGCAGTGGTAGTAGTACCAGTCCTCGGTGCCAGGAATCAGGTTGGCGACGACGCTGGCTCGGTCTTTGGCCAGCGCGTAGGACTCTTCGAACCCAACTGGGGTGCCTTGTGCGCGCAAGCCATGAGCGGTCATTGCGGCGGTGCAGGCGGCGATAGCAAGTAGGGTGGCGAGCGGACGGCTTTTGGCTGTGCTGAGCATTGGTCTTGTCGGGTGCGTATCGTCCGTCGCAACGGGCATCGCGGAGTCTGGATCAGTCTTCCTGGTAATTCTCCGGCCAGGCGGTGCCGCAGCAATGCGATTGTTGGGTCCGGGTTCCGAGAAACTTGGTGGGTGGCCATAGTTCGCGGCTGTCGGGCGCAAAACCGGTTGGGCGCTTCTGGTGAGGCTCTGCCCGGTGGTCAAAACCCTGCAAATCGCAGTCACCGAGGTGCGAGTCCTTCCTCCGGGTGGGGGCGCAGGCGCAATCCTGCAATCGATCCCTCCTCACCGTAAACTGCGAATTTTTGCCATGAGCCATCGCCCTTCCGTTCGCCCCGTTCTGCAGCGTGCCTCGGTAGCATCGTCGTCGACCCTGTTGGCACGAGCGCTCGCCATGCCCATATTCAGATTGTCCTGTCTCGCGATGACGTTAATCGCCACAGCTTCAGCCAGTCGTTCGCAGACGTTTGGCACTGGATGGGGGCCGTCTTGGAGCAACGTTCCGTCGCCGCCGACTGGCACGCACTACGTCAAGCTCGACGCCGGCGAGCGCTACAGCATGGGGCTGCTTTCGGATGGCAATGCGGTCGCGTGGGGCGTGAACAATTATGGGCAGACGGACATTCCACCGCTGCCGTCCGGTGTTACCTACGTCGAGATCGCAGCGGGCCCGATTAACGGGCTTGCTCGCCGATCGGATGGAGAGTTGGTCGAGTGGGGGTGGCGCGCGAATGGTGTGCCGCCGTTGCCGGCAGGCTTGTCCTACACGCAGGTCTCGGCGGCCGCGCATCACAGCTTGGCGCTGCGATCCGATGGATCGGTTGTCGCTTGGGGTGGTAATAGTGCCGGCCAAAGCAACGTTCTGCCGTTGCCCGCGGGGCTGACGTATGTCGAAGTCGACGCTGGCTATGGCTGGAGCGTCGCGCGCCGTTCGGATGGTTCGGTCGTGGCGTGGGGGCTCAACAGCACTGGGGAGACTAACGTGCCGCCGCTGCCACCTGGCTTGACCTATGTGCAGGTTGCGGCGTTCTACGCTCATGGCATGGCGCTGCGTTCGGATGGATCCATTGTCGGCTGGGGGGCCAACGGGTCAGGTCAATTGAACGTGCCATCGCTGCCGTCGGGCGTTGCCTATTCGCAGGTCGATGCTGGTGGCTCGCACAGCGTTGCGCGTCGTTCGGATGGCCTTGTCGTTGCTTGGGGAAACAACAGCTATGGCGAGACGAATGTGCCTGCTTTCAGTAGTGCTGCTTCGGCCATCGACGTTGTCGCTGGCCTTGGCCACACGCTGACGATTCTCACCGCGGACAGCACCTACACCATCGCGGGGTCGGGCTGCACCGGGTCCACCAGCGTGGCGCCAACGCTTCAAAACCCTGCTACGGGGCCCATTGCGGGCGAAGACTTCACGATCCAGTTCTCTGGCATTCCGGCGAATGGGCTGCCGCTAGGCGTCTTTGGTGGCAGTGATCAATTATGGGGTGCGGTGCCGTTGCCGGTCGACCTGAGCGCGGTCGGCGCGGCTGGATGCACGGTTTATGTTAGCCCGACGCTGCTGCTGCCATTGCCGATTGGCGCGGCGACCAGTTGGACCGTGGCGGTGCCGCTGGACCCGATGTTGCTCGGGGCTGTGTTCTACCAACAGGCTCTGGTGCTCGACCAAGCGGCCAACGCGCTCGGCCTCATCGTTTCCGACTACGGCTCGGCGACGATCGGCACGATGTAGCACTTGCCTAGCGCGGCCGTCGGTTGCACCCTTGTGGTACCGATGTCGGACCGCACTACACGATTGCTTCGCAACGGACTGGCTGGCAACCAGGTCGACTTCGATGAGTTCGTCGGCCGGGTTACGCCGCTGCTACTCGCTGTAGCGAAGCGCTGTACGCGTTCGCTCGCCGGACGCGGCCTCGACCCCGAAGACGTGGTGCAGCACGTTTGGATGAAGTGCCTGCCAAAGCTTAGTTCGATCCAGCCCAAGGAAGGCCGCATCACGCCGGTGGTCGTCAAGTATCTGAGTCAGGCGATCCAGCGTCGCGCGCGTGACCTGATGGTGGCTGCTGGCCGGCGAGAACAGGTCGGTGTGGTGGATGGCGATCAAGACGCCTTGCAGGCGATGACCCGCGGTGTCGTGACGCGCGTGCTAGCGGTTGAGCAGACCAACGAAGTGTTGGCTGCGATCGAATCGCTCGACGACATCGATCGTGATGCGCTGGTGATGCTGAGCATTGAGCAGATTCCGCTGGCCGATGCGGCTCTGATTCTTGGCATCACGACCGATGCGGCCAAGCAGCGTCACAGCCGGGCGCGCGCCCGCTTGCTGGCTCAGTTGCAGGGCTCGTTGTTCGACGAGTTGGATTGAGGAAGTCGGCTGAATCGTCTGGTGGTTTGAGCCGGGTACGGTACGCAAAGAAAACATCGCGTTAGCTGTCACCGGCGCCGAGTCCGTCCCTCTGGGTTAGCAGAACCCACTAACCCAACGGACTCAACAATGCGCACTTCCGCGATCACGTTCTCTCTCTTCGCTTCTCTCGCCGTCAGCAGCTTCGCTGAGTCGGCTAACGCCCAGACGCCACTGTTCTTGCAGACTGGCCAAGTCGCGACGGCTGGCATCAACCACGTCGGACTACTCAGCGTTTCCGGCGTCACTTCCTCGACCTACGGCGTTTCGCTTCCGATCGACGAACTGCTTTGGGACCCGAGCGTTCCGGACAGCTTCTTGGCGAGCTCCGGCACCATCTACAACCTTGGTGGCCAACTGGTTCGTGTCAGGTTCACTTCGCCGACCACGATCGTGACGACGCCCATCGCACCGACTGGTCAATTTGCTGAGCCGAGAGCCATGACTTGGAACCAAGCTGGCACTGGTGTCATCCTGCTGAGCACCTACCACCAACTGCATAGCGTGGACGTTGCGACTGGAGTCGCGATTTCGATCACTACCGGTGCGCAACCGTGGGGCAACACGTCACGTTGCATGGCCGTCTCGCCGACCACCGGCGATATCTACGTGGGCACGAGTGTTGGAGAGATCTACCGAGTTTCGAGCGGCAGCGGCAACGCGCAGCTTGTGCAGTCCGGGTTGGCCGCCAACTTGGTTGAGCTGCTTGTCGATGGGCAGAAGAACGAACTGATCTTCGTGTCGCCTTCGACGGTTGGTCGCTTAGCCCTCAGCTTCAACGCTGCGGCGAACTACTACTTTGGCACGCTCAGCACCCAACCTGGTCCGACTGGCATTCGCTCTGCGGCGTTCGATCAGAACGGCGACATCGTGTTGTCCGCGGTGTCAACGATTCGAACCCTGCCAAATGTCTCGCCCGTTCCTGTGGGCGGCCTCTTGCCGGCGACCACTGGTTCGATCACCTATCCGAACATCTATAGCAGCACCATCGGCTGCACCGTCGTTGGTGGCACTCAGACTCCCTTCCGTCTGACGGCCGAGGCTGTTGCTCCTCTTGGCGCCCACTTCGCGATCGAGAACACGCCAAATGGCACGGCCTTCGGCTTCATGCTGCTCAGCGCGGCAACGGTGTTGCCGGTCGACACCGGCCCGTTCTTCGGTCTCCAGCCGGACATCCTCACCTTCTTCGTCTTCAACCAGTCGCCGACGCCCGGCAACATCCTGGCATGGAGCGGTAGTCAGGACCCGTTCCCGCTGACCGTCCCGCAGTTCGGCATGGCGCCCTTCTTTGGCCAGACGTGGGATGTCGTCGGCGTTGCATTCGGCGGTGGGTTCAACTTCATAGGTCGCACGAACATGCAGCGTGTGACTTGGTGAGCGCGCGTTAGCCAGTCTTTGTTCTTTGCGTGGCCCGCGGCATTTGCCAGCGGGCCACGCTCGTTATCCGAGCATTTCATGGAAGACATCTCCGCGATCGAATTGCACGTGCTCGAGTGCATGCTCAATGACTGCACGTCGGTTGGGCTGCAGGCGTTGTCGCACTACTTGGCGGCCTTCGCAGATCACGAAGACATCGTGCGACGCTGCTATGAACAGCTGCGCGACGACCGCTCTACTTGCTAGGCGTCAAACTGCGCGCCGGCCGGAATCCCAGGTCGTCTGCGCGCATGTCGACGCGCAGCTCCCCGCGCCACGAGCTGCGCAAGTGTTTCGGCGGTGCGCGCCACGAACCTGAGCGATAGGTGCGTTGCCACACGCCTTGTTCGGGGCCACACAGTCCGTCGCTTTCGCGCGGCTCGTGATCGCCGTAGCTGCCGGTCGCATCGCGGCACCACTCGTTGACGTTGCCGTGCATGTCGAAGAGGCTGAACGCATTGGCGCGCAGTGACCCGACGGGCGCAGCTTCTTCATAGCCGTCGTCCCATGAGGCCATGCCAAATGCGTTACGTTGCGTGGCGGCGTTCGCATAGCCCTTCAGCGAACGCGGGTACCAGCCAGAATGGTGGCCCGACACGGTGCCGGCGCGGCAGGCCAATTCCCACTGCGCTTCGGTAGGCAACACCAGATCCCAGCCGCGACACGTGGCGACCGCTTCATCCCAGGAGCACATGGAGTAGGGGTGACGTAGGGATGGGGGCGTGTTGTCCGGTCGGTCTTGGGGGATGTTTACACGTTCCCATTGGCCGTGGGTTGTCTCGAACTTGCTGAGCAAGAACGGTTGCACCGTGAGTTCCTGCAATGGCCACTCGGATCCGCGTGCGTTGATGTCCTCGTTGGCGATCTTGGTCGTGCCGGGTTCCTTGGGGTGGCGCGAGCCGCGGATGTATGTGGCCCCGGGGATCAAGACCATGACGAGTCCTTCGTCACCCGAAATCGCGTCGAGTGTGATTCGTCCTGTGCCAAGCGGCGTGCCTTGCCAAGCCGGTTGGGATCCACTCGTGACGTGCCAGAACTCCATCAGGCCCGAGTCCGTATCGAGCCCCAGCGGCACGAGTCCCGCGATTGGAGTGATCTGGACGTTGTCGTACGGGGCTGGATTGCTTGCGAGGTAGTCTCGACACCATTGCCAGGCCGCGGCGTCCTCTCCAACCAGTCGTTCACCCAGTCGCATGGCGGTGCGGTGGCGATGCTCTACCGCCGGAAGCGAATGCGGCCTCAGCACGTCCTTGTTGCGCAACTCGAGTAGGGAAACCAAGAGGTCGCGCAACACGTCATGGCGAACCTGATCGTCGGGGTCGGTAAACGTGTAGTGGAAACGTGGCGCAACGTAGGCCTGCAGCCGTTCGCGTTGCAGTTGCTGATCCTTGGAGAGGCCGGGAGCCAGGGCTGCACGTCGGTCGAGCTCCGTGAGCGCGATGTGCGCTTCCTCGTAGTGGCGGTCATCGCGTGCGCGGTCGGTGTCGGATTGTGGCGCCGCTCTCTCGCGCAACAGCTCGAGCGCCTTGCGGTGCGGCTTTTCGCGCAACAGCAGTTCGCCAGCGCGTCGCCACCAGTCGATGTATTGGCTGGACCGTCCGGGCAGCGGTGGGATCAGTTCCTGTTCGGCGATCTTCGCAAGTGCGTCGAAGCGCGGCTTGTCGGCCAGCTGCTGCGTCTCGAGCAACAGATCGGAAACGCGCAGTGCATACAGCCACGCAACAATCGTCGCACTGACCAACAGCAGCGACGCTGTCGCCAGCGTGACCGCCCAACCGCGGTTCCGCTGCGACCACAACAGAACCCTTCGTGCTGTGGTTGGCGTGCGGGCCAGGATCGGTTCGCCCAACCGCGCGCGGCGCAGATCTTCGGCTAGGTCCGCGGCGGTTTGATAGCGTTCGCTGACACCCTTGGCCATCGCGGTTTGCAGGATGACGTCGACGTCCTTGCCGATGCGGCTGTTGTGCGTACGCGTTTCGGGCACCGGCGCGCGCAGGATCTGTTGGTAGAGGCCGTCGCGCGTTGGCGACTGGTATGGCCGCTTGCCGGTGAGCGCTTCGAATAGCGAGACACCAAGCGAATAGATGTCGGTGCGATGATCGAGTGCGGTCGGGTCGCCGGTAACTTGCTCGGGCGACAGGTAGGCAGGTGTGCCGAGCATGTCGCCATTCGCCGTCAACGTCGCTCCATCCGCTTCGATCAGCCGCGCGATGCCGAAGTCGAGCAACACTGGCTCGCCCTCGGGCGTCACCATGATGTTGGCGGGTTTGATGTCGCGGTGCACGATGCCCGCTTGATGCGCCGCTTCGAGTGCCCGCGCGGCCTTCTCGAACAGTTGCAACGTGTCGCTGGGTGTGCGTTGTTTGCCTTGGCCGATCAGTTCGCCGAGTGACGCGCCGGGGACAAACGCCATCGCCAAGAACGCCTGGCCTTCGTGCTCGCCGCGTTCGAACAGCGTGTTGATGCCCGAGTGGTGCAGCCTCGACGCGGCTTCGGCCTCACGCTTGAAGCGGCTGCGTGCGGACTCGCTAGTCGCCGCGAACCCCGATAGCACCTTCAGCGCGACGGCCCGGCCAAGCTTTTGGTCGCGCGCGAGGTAGACGATGCCTTGGCCGCCTTGCCCGAGTTCACGGATGACGTCGTAGTTGCCGATGGTTTGCGGCAGGCCTTCGCGCGACTCGTCGTCTGACTTGCCGGGCTCGTCGCTCTGCAAGCGCTCGAACTCTTCCGCAATCGCCGCTTCATGGCCGGGGAAGAGTTGCTGGTAGAGCGCGAGGTCGTGCGGCGATGCGTTCTGCCGGTCCTCTAGGTAGCGTTCGAGGAACGCTAGCCGTACTGCCGAGTCCGAATCATGTGCCATGGATCCCCGCGTTGTGCCGCGCTCGGCCGCTGGCCCGACTCTATGCGTCGGGCCACGAACTCACGCTTCTTACAGCAACCCGCTGATGCGGGCGTCGAGCGCGTTCTGATCCTTCGTGAAGCTTGCGAGTGCCGCAGCCGTCAGCATGCCATCCCAGCTAGCGGTGCCAGCCTTGACGCGCTCTTGCCACGCGGCGTGCACCGGGATCTTGCCGTCGCTGTCGACCTTCGCCACCTCTTCGGCTGAGAATTGCGGGAACACATCGCCAGCGCCGTTGTTGGCTAGCGTCGCCAGCACGTCCGCGGCCGTTGCCTGGTTCGCATCGAGCGCGGCAACAGCAGCGGTCGCCTTCTCAAAGTCGGCGCCGATGTCCCAGAAGCAGTTCAAGCCTTCGGCCGCGGCATCGATGCCGTCGCCAAAGCCCACTGCCGGATCGTTGCCCGTCTTGTCGACGATCGTGTCCGGTGCCGGGTTGACTTCGATGAAGCTCTTCGCGGCGCCCGTCGGAATCGTGAAAACATCGAGGCCGAGCAGGTCGTTGACCTGGTTGCCGTTGCGAATCGAAGCGCCGATTTGACGAACATCCGGGCCGCCGTTTGCGCGCAGGTTGCGCAATGCACGTTGGCTCGCGAGCGTCGCCTTCTCGCCACTGTTCTTGCCATCACCGAGCTTGTTGTCGGCAATGAACGCGCCGATGCGGCCCATGAACACGTTGACCCACGTCGGCTTCGCGAGCGAAGCGATCAGCAGGTTCTGACGTGCCGAGAAGCCGAGCGTGAAGTTTAAGCGAATGCCGTCATCCGACAGGCGACGGGCGGCGAGCAAGCCGGCCGGCGTCAGTGGCACCTTGACGATGAAGCGGTCGGGGCAGATCGCGTGGAAGCGCTTGCCGTATTGGTAGCTCGCTTCGGCGTCGTTGCTGATCGCCGTGTGCAGTTCGACCGATACATCCGCATCAAACGTGCGCACCAGCTTGAGACCGTGCACCGCGTTCAGCACGAACGCGATCTCTTGCACGATGTTGTCGCCACTGACGCCCTTGTCCTTGAGCAACTTCGCCGTGCCGGGCACGAGTTCGTCGTAGATGCCCTTCTGCACTTCATTGTTGAGCAGGGTGTTGTTGGTCGTCAGTGCGACGAACTCCTGCGTCCACAGTGCTTGCGCCGCGGCAATGTCGCCGGTGTCGAGCCACAGCCCGGTTCCGGTCTTGGCAACGGCCGCCCAAAGCTCCGAGTTTGGAAAACTCGAACGGCTTTGTTGGGCGTCAGGGACTTGCTGCTGGCAGAAGCCGGCAACGTCTTGGGCGAGAGTAGAATCGTGGCTGGGGGCTTGAGACATGTAGTGACCTAAGGGCAGCGATCGTAGGCAGAGAGCCGTCGAAAACTACTGAGCTACTGCCGTCCCGGCCGCTTCGCGCGCGATTTCGAGTTCTGCACCACGGGCTCGAGCGTCCGTACGGTGCCTGGCACAGTCCCGCGGTATGACGCAACCTATGTGGCCGTAGTTACCTTGCTCGTGCTCTCACCGGGTCCCGGCCCGGCTCCTGAAAACGCGTGTTCTTGGCTTTCTAAGCCGGGGAGCCACCGGCTAGCTGCGCATGGGTCGGGGGCGGCGTTGCGAAACTGGGTGTCGTTGCTGTGACTACTATTGCCAAGACTGCAATCCCGCGACGTCCTGCGGAGGTTTGGTCGGAGCAGCGCTCAGTGACGTGCTTCGCGTCCCTCCCGGATCTCGCATTCCTCACGCCGCGCCACACGGGCAGCGCGTGCCTGCTGGCGCTACTTCCCGCCGATCGTTGACAGGCCGTAGTTACCGACAATGATGCCGGCTGCGTTGATGCCGATGTCGAGTGCACCACACTGACTGAAGAACTGCTGCCCCAACAGAGCTGGATCGTTGGGCATGTTGAGCACCCAGGTCGCGGTCGTGCCTGTCGCAAACACCGCATCTATGATCACTGGGTCCACCGACAAGAGGCAACCTGGCATGCCAATGATCGCCAAAGACACTGGCAGTGGACCAATTGACGAATTGGTGTCACTAAGGCCAGAGATCATCAGCCCGATCCCGTTGGCAGGCAGTTGATTGATGGTGATTTCGAACGGTTCGTCCAACCACGGCCGGTCAAACGAAGACATTACTGGCGGCAGACCACTGCTGCCAGGGCAACCGCCGCCGCCAAGCACGGTGAACGTCGCAGGGGTGACCGCCGAGTAGCTCCATGTTTCTGGCGCGGCCACACTGCCGAACATCGTGACCTCTTCCCGCACCCAGTCGTAGGCAAGGTAGGTGTCCGTGCGCGGCGATGGCGGAGTCGCAGCCGTGCGGTCCACCCAGTCGCTGCCGTCCCACTCCCACGTGTCGCCGACGGAGAAGTTGCCAAGCAAGACAATGCGATCGCGAGTGCGGTCGGTCACCATCGAATGGTCGTAACGCGCGCTCGGTGCGGTGGTCGGCGTCAACTGCGTCCAATCTGTGCCGTCAAAGCTCCACGTGTCGGCCGCCTGCTGGTAACCGCTGAACAAGATGACATCGTCCGTCACCGAATCCCAAGCCATGTCGCTGGCGCGACGCGGCGATGGACTGTTGCTGGTGGCGATGGACGACCAATCATTGCCGTCCCATTCCCACATGTCGTTCAAGTCACCGTTGGCATAACCGCCGAACAACACTGTTGTGCCGCGTGTTGGGTGGAAGGTCATGCAGTGCGACCGGCGTGCCGATGGCGAGTTCAATGGCGCCATCAGCAACCAGTCGTTGCCATCCCACTCCCATGTATCCCCGAGCAGACCTCCAGTCGCATCAAGGCCGCCGAACATCACCAAGCGACCACGATTGATATCGTAGACCATCGTGTGCGCGACCCGCGCCGCAGGCACCGTCGCCGGCGTTGCCTGCGACCAATCACTGCCGTTCCAGATCCACGTGTCGGAAGAACGCACGCCCCCGACTACGCCCCCGAACAACACCGTGCTGTTGGTCGGCAAGAAGTAGGTCATCGCGTGCGCAGTGTAGGCCGGCGGTGCATTGGCCGGTGTGCGCAGGGTCCACGCAGTCTGCGCGGGAATGGAAAGGCTGGTGGCGAGTACGGCGAGTGAGGTGAACCGAGGCAGCATGCATTACATTCAACCTATTGGTTGCCGAATCAACAAGGCCTCGGATGCATGCGCTAATGCGCCCCCGAGCATTTGCGACCATGGATCGCGCCGCGGGTAACAGAGGTTAGCGAAGAGCAAAGAGCACAAGTGAATTGTGCGAAGACCGGCTGCGCGCTAGGCCCAACTAACCGCAGGCCTGTTCTGCGTCGTAGCTAGTAGACTGACCGCCTACTAGCTGCCGCGGCTAATCGGCCAAAGATGTTGGGCGGACCCGGCAGCTCGTTTTGCAAATGTGGATGAGAACCGCATGGCTGCTTCCTTTGTAACTCGCGGCTTGTGCGAGTGATCAGCGAGAGACCGTGTCGCCGCTTGCTGCTCACTTGAGTGCATGCAAGGCGCGATCGGCTACCGCCGTCCAAGTCGCTTCTTGCGCGCCTTCGTTTCCTGCTCCATGTGCTCGATGCAGGCTCGCTGCAACTTGCTCTGATAGCCCGCTTCCCTGGCGATGCGCCACAGTCGCCGCTGCAGGTTGAGCCCCTTCACTTTGAGGGCCACCAGGTCACCTGACGCAAGCTCTCGCCGTACAGCGAGTTCGGACAGGCAGCCCAGTCCGAGGCCCGACCGCACACCTTGCTTGACGGCTTCGCTGCTGCCAAAGGTCAGGGCCGCGTGCAGCTGCACATCGTGACTGCGTAGAGCATCTTCGAAGACCGAGCGGGTGCCCGAACCGGGTTCGCGCATGATCCACCGTTCGGCGGCCAAATCGTCGAGCGACAGCTGCCGACGCTTGGCAAGCTTGTGGCCGGCGGCCGCGAAGACCAGCAGTTCATCCTGTCGCCACGGGGTCGCCGCGATCTGCGAGTGGTGGGAGGGGCCTTCGATGAACGCCAAGTCGAGCTGCTGCGAACGCAGGTGGTCCTCGATGGCCTCGGTGTTGCCAATCTCGAGGTTGATGTCGACGTCGGGGTGGGCGGCGACGAACGTGCCGATCAGCTCCGGCAACAGGTAGGTGCCAATGGTCGAGCTGGCGCCGATACGCAGGCTGCCCTTGAGGGTGTCGCCGTGGTTGTAGTGCTGCACCAGGTCGGAGGCGCGCAGCACCAGGTCGGAGGCGTCCTCGGCGAGCTTGCGGCCGCGGTCGTTGAGCACGATGCGGCGGCCGACGCGTTCGAATAGAGGGCCGCCGAGTCGATCCGCGAGTTCGGCCAGTGCTGTGCTGACGGCGGATTGGGATAGGTGGACGGCGGCGGCCGCGTCGGTGACGTGCTCGCGGTGGGCGACCGCCAGGAAGATCTCGAGTTGGCGCAGGGTGATCATGCGGTTTGGATAATCATCAGTTGAACGAATCATATGGCATGAAGCATTCTGTTGGGTAGATGGTTGGGAAAGTCGATACTTCTGCCTTTGATGATCGCTGTTGCCTGTGGCGAGGCGGGCAGTCTCGCTAGCGCGAGATCTTGCGCATCTTGATTGGCGCCTGAGGCACGGTGCCCACTTCGACCTCGGCTTCGCTGCGGCCGAGCATTGCACGGACTGATCCAGAACCGGCCAGCAGGCCCATTCAAAGCCGCCGGTCAGCAGGATGGTGCCGTCGTGCATTTGCGCACCGGTAGGCGAGCCGGTTGCAAGTCCGGTTGGGTTAGGCCAGGGTTAGGCCAGGGTTGGTGCAGGGCGTGCCCGTGGCGGCCAATCATCACCTGATTCGATCATATATCTCTAAACGTTCAATTGGACCGATGGCCGGGGGAGAGCCGATGCTTCCTCACCTGATGATCACCGTTGCCCGCGTCGAACTGTCCACAGCCCAAGTTGGCTTGCCCTGCTCCGGGAATGGGGCGGAGGAGCCGGTTGGCGTTCCGGCGGGTGGGCCAGGTCCTCGCGGCCGTTTGTTGCCGGGTCTGCTGTTGGCCGGTGGCGTCGCCATTCTCGCCACGCTGCTGACCTCTGTGCTCGCCACATTCGAGGTCGTCGCGGGATCGATGGTCGTCTCGCTCTTGCTGGGGCTCACGCTGGCAAACCTGCGCCCCATCCCGACCGCTGCTTTACCCGGCCTCGACTTCGCGTGCCGTCCAGTGCTGCGCTTCGCGATCGTGCTGCTCGGGCTGCGCATTGGCTTGCCGCAGGTCGCGGCCGTTGGCGCCAGCGGCTTGCTCTCTGTCACTGCGATCGTCGCTACGACGTTGGCGTTCGGCTACTGGATCAGTCGCCGGCTCGGCCTGTCGTCGAACCTGGCATGGTTGCTCGCATCGGGCCACGCGATCTGCGGTGCCGCCGCCATCGCCGCCGCCGATTCGGTGTTGAAGGCAAAGGATCGCGAGGTCACGCAAGCGCTGACCATGGTGACGTTGTTTGGAACGGTTGCGATGTTGGTGTTGCCGATGCTCGGTTCGTGGTTGCAGCTCGATGCCGAACTCTATGGGTTCTGGGTTGGAGGTTCTGTTCACGAAGTCGCGCAGGCTGTCGCGTCTGGGTATGCGCGAGGCGAAGCGTGCGGCGAGGCGGCGAGCATCATCAAGCTCGTTCGCGTCGCGCACCTGTTGCCACTCGGCCTGTTACTCGGAGGCGTGGTGGCGCGTCGCGCATTGGCTGGCGGCAAGCGCCGTATCATCGTGCCGTGGTTCGTGCTCGGGTTTGCGGCGGTTGCGGTGTTTGATGCCGCTGGCCTTGTGCCGGTCGCCGTAGCGGATGCATTGCGCCAGCTGTGCACGTTCGCGATGACGGTTGCGATGGCAGCACTCGGGCTTAAGAGTTCGCTGCGCGAGGTCATTCGTGCTGGCGTCAGGCCGTTGTTGGCAGCGGGTTTGACGACGGCGTGGATTGTGACAGTTGCGGTTGTCTTGGCGGCGAATCTTGCCACCATCGACTAGTGCCAGCACGCGGTTGCCTTCGTCTGTGTCGCGCTACTTACGAAGACCGGCGCAAGAACGGGTGCAGCAGCTGTCGCCAGAATCCACGCGGTCCGAGTTGGCCTCCCGCAAGCCCGTAGCGTGGCGGCCATTCGTCGCCGGGCATGTAGTGCGTGCCAAATAGGCGGTCGTAGATCGGTAGGTGCACCGCGAAGTTCTTGTCGAGAGGTGAATCAGCGTGGTGCCAGTGGTGGAAGCGTGGCGTCGCGAGCCAAGGCTCAAGCCAGCGCGGCACGAAGCCTACGTTGGCGTGCACGAAGGTTGCTTGGATCACCACGATCACGAGGTAGGCAGCGATCGCAGCTGAGTCGAACCCGAGCAGGAACAGGGGCGCGTAGATCAACGCACGCGTCAAGACGGCATCGACGAGGTGGAGGCGCGAACCGGCGAGCCAGTCCATCGTTTGCGCGGAGTGGTGGACTTCGTGGAAGCGCCACAAGAGAGGCACTCGGTGGCAGGCGTAGTGCACCCAATACTGCACGAAGTCGGCGATGAAAATCGCCGCAACAATCTGCACTGCGAGCGGCAGGTCGCTGACGTTCTGTTGCAGCCACGGGGAGACCGCAAAGTGCATCGTCTCGGCAGGCGCGAGGACCAGATACGTCGATAATTGCACGAGCAGCGCACTGCTCAGGAACCACGTCATGTCCGTCCACCATTCCGCCCGAAACGTCGGTTGGTCCACGTGTCGTGGCCAAAGCCGTTCTAGTGGCACGAACACTGCAGTGTAGACGAGTAGCGTGAGGGCGAAGACATCGAGCCCGAGCGCGTGCTCGCTATCGCTAGTCGGACTTCGATCGACGAATTGCAGGGACAACACAGCAACTGCCGACGTCGCCAAGGCTACGACGCCGAGTGTCTTCGTGCGGCGTAACGCGAGCGACAGCACGCCGAGCACGCATGAGATGATCGTTGCAGCGTGCACCGAGTGCACGGCGAACTCACTGCGTAGCAGTTCGCGCAATTCGGGCACCGACAACCAATTTGGCGCGCCCAAGCTGAACGCGGCAGCCATCGCGGCGATGCCGAGCACTGCGGCGACTGTACCGCTCAGCCAGCCACTGCCGAACCCTTGCGATTCGCTGGTGATAAGCCATTCGGGAGGACGCGTCATGCAGCCGTAGTATGGCGCATCGTGCGTTGCGAGGGGGCATCGCTTGGCGCGATTCGGCGCCGGCAAGCCTTGCCTGATGACAGGCTCTCCAGCCATGCTCACTGCCGGTGATCTTCTCATTGCCGAACTGCCAGGCTCCGGCGGGTTGCGGTATTGTCGCCGGCGAGAGATCCATGCTTAATCAAGAGTTGAGAGAACTGATTCAGACGCGCAGTGAGGTCAGGTTTGGGTATTCCCGCCCGGACTGGGATGGCGTTCGTGCCGATGTGCAGCTTGCGGGTGGTGACTTTGCGAAGCTTGCGACGGGGGCTGCGCGGATGTGGATGGATCAGGTGTCGAGTGAGTTCGGCAAGGGCGCGAAGGTGATTGTCGAGGGCCGGCGTACCTACGCGCTGCTGCCTGCAAGTGAGGCTGCGGTGAAGGCACAGGTTTGGGTGGAACGCTGCCTCAACGAATTGCGCGTGTTGCTGGCCGGGATCGTGCGGGAGGAGGATGACCATCTGGTGGTGTTGCTCTTTGACGATCGGGCGGCGTTCGTTTCCTACGACACGGACTTCTTTGCGGAAGGCGGGGAAGAGAATGACGAGATCGAAGAGCTGGCGCAGGGATCGAGTTACTACTGGGAGGGATTCCCGCAGATTGTGGCGCCGGTTTATGAAGGCGTTGCTGATACCGGGCTGGCTCACTGCTTGACAAGTTCGATGTTGCAGCACTTGCCGCTGCCAGCCTGGCTCTACTCAGGCATTCTGCAGTCGATGACTGGCCTGTTGACTAACAGAGACATGCAGCCGTCATCGCGCGAAATGACGGCGGCTCGCCGCGGCTGGAATGCCGAGACCATTCAGGCGTTTTGGTCGGGCGCGTCCTTTTCGGACGACTACTTGGGCCGTCCCGCGCAAACGATGGCGTTTCTTTTCGTGCAGGCGTTGTCGGGCTCGTACGAGCGGCTGGTGCGGTTGGTAACGAGTTCGGACCTGAGTATGCGGGACAGCGGCAATGCCGCGTTCCAGGCCGAATACGGCCATGGCCTCGAGAACCTGGCGGCGAGGCTTCTTGGAGCTGGGGCTTGGGCTCCGGATGCTGCGGCGATCGCCCAGAGTCAGGCTGACATCGAAGCCGAGTTTGGCGATGACGAGTGATTAGGTGGCCGCCACCTGCCACGACTTGACTTGGCGTCGGCGCGAGGTTGTTACAGCCGGAAACCGGTGTCAGCGCCGCCGCAACGCGCGCCGTTGGGAGCCGCCACTGCCCCCGTATTCCCTGTCTCGCGTTCGACTTGTCGTTATCGAACGGCATGCATCAAGCACGCTCAGGGCCAGAACTTAAAAACAGGTACTCGTCCGTTGGGTGATGTCTGGTCAAAATGCCGGGCAGCAGTTCCCTGTGTAGCTGCCGGAGTCCTCAATGAAGAATCAACGCCCCCTCGTCCTCACCTCGCTCGTATTGGCGTTCGCCACGGCCTGCGTCAAGCACTCTGGCGACATTGCACTTTTGCCACCATCCACAGCGCCTGTGTTCGTGACTCGCGTGGAGATTGCGACTGGGACCGACCTGCACGCTGACTATGTCGTCGCTGACCTTAATAACAACGGCATCCTCGACATGGCCGTTATCAGCCTGTCTGGCGAATTACAGATCCTGTTTGGCGACGGTGCGCGCGGGTTTGGCGGGCAATTCGGCGAGCAAACCGAGCAGATCGACGGCGTTCCAGCGTGGATCGATTCTGGTGACTTCGACAACGACGGCGACCTTGATCTCGCGATCGTGCGCAGTGACGAGGATACGACCGAGATCTATAGCAATGACGGTGGCACGTTTGCGCTGGCGGGCACGCTGCCCGTTGGTACCAATGCGTTGGCGCTCGCCGTTGGCGATATCGATCAGGATGGTGATCTCGATATCGCCGTGTCTCGTCCGTTGGCTCCCGAGATCCTGGTCGCCTATGGCGACGCTGGACTGACGTTTTCCGACCTGCAGCCGATCTCCCTGCCCGGCGGTGGTCGGCCGCTCAACCTCGAAGTTGGCGATGCGAATCGTGATGGTCAGGATGACTTGGTTGTCGTCGACATTGAGAACTCGCGCGTGCTGATCTTCAGCGGCTCGAGCCAGGCAACCTTCGGTTTGGATGTGTGTCAACTCGATGTGACCGGCACGCCCGGTTCGGTGACCCTCGGCGACCTCAGCGCGGACGGTAACAACGACATCGTCGTGTCTATCTTC
>JBNMND010000019.1:0-32312 GCA_051274975.1 Planctomycetota bacterium
CGTGTCCTGCGTGGGACACAGGCCAAGCCGGGCGATCGGCAGTTCACGACGCTGCAATATGCGTTCGGCGACGGGCTGAAGGGGCTCATGGAAACGTCCCGTACCGAGGAGGGCATCCTGATCTATGAAGAGGATCCGGCGTTTGGGGCGGTGTTCGTGCACATTCCGGCGGACGTAGTTGAGGACCTCGAATGGGCCTCTGTCATCCTCAAGAAGACAGACTTGCCGGGCATGGTCGATGGCCGGGCGCAAGCGCCACTTGGCAGCGGCATGATCGTCGATCTGATGCGCACCTTCGATCTGGCGATTGCCAAGGAGAAGGAGCACGAGGGTGACAAGGGCACGTGGTTGCGCGGTGCGCGTCGCGCGGGCCTTGATGCGCAGGATCCCGAATTGCCGTTGGCCGATCGGGTTGAGTTGTTCGTGCGCGATCGCGACCGCGCCGTCTTGCTGACTCGCTACTTCGTCGAAGCCGATGTCGTGCAGCAAATCACTGTCGAGAAGCTCGAAGTTGGCGCCAAACTTGGGGAAGAAGACTTCAAGGTTGATGGCCGTGGTGAACGCGTTCGCAGCGTGAGTGACTATCAGCCGCTTTGGGAGCAGGTGGAGGAAGCCCGTGCCGGTGCCGAAGCCAAGGCAAAGGAGGGGGACCTCCTGCCGAGTAAGCGTGGACGCAAGGACGACAATAAACCGGTGTCGCCAGTGGTTCCGCCGAAGGTTCCGCCGAAGGATTCGACGAAAGAGAACGGCGGTAAGTAGCCGCGCTACTCGCCGAGGTCTTCTTCGCTCGGCGGCGTCTCGAGCAACTCGAGGCCCTTATAGCGAGACTTGGCGTAGTCGATCTCGAAGTCAGAGTTGAACAACGCGACGAAGCGCCCCGCCTCGTCCTTGACGACCATTGGCAGGATTTCGAGCACCTCGTCGGTGACGTCCTTGATCCAGCGCGCCCTGGACCAACCTTTGCGATCGAGGCGTAGGTCGACGTTGTATTCGGATTCCAAGCGCGCTTGGAACACCTGCAGCTGCAGTTCGCCGACGGCACCGAGCACTGGTTCGCGCGCGCCATGGCGCGGCCAGAAGATCTGCACGACGCCTTCTTCGCCAAGCTGGGTCAGACCCTTGCCGAAGCCCTTGGCCATCGAAGGTTCACGCGGAGCAACCTGTGCGAAGATCTCCGGCGCGAACCGCGGGAAGTTGCGCACGTCAAACGATGGGCCGGAACTGAGCACGTCGCCGACGCGGAACATGCCGGGGTTGATCAACCCGATGACATCGCCGGGGAACGCTTCTTCGATCGAAACGCGTTCTTGACCGAAGAAGCGGTGCGGATGGGAGAGACGCACGTCGCGGCCCATGCGCAAGTGTTTGGCGGCCATGCCGCGTTCGAATCGCCCGGACGTGACGCGCAAGAACGCGATGCGGTCGCGGTGCATCTTGTCCATGTTGGCGGCGACCTTGTAGACGAAGCCCGAGAAGAACGGCTCGTTCGGCGCGATCTCACCAGTCATGGTCGGCAGCGGCCCCGGTGGCGGTGCGATCTCGATGAAGCTCTTCAGGATCTCCTCGACGCCGAAGTTCGACAGCGCGCTGCAGAAGAACATCGGGCTGATCTTCTGCTCCATGAAGTCCTGCAGTTCGAATGGCTGCACGCAGTTTTGCACCATTTCGAGTTCTTCGATCAGCTTGTCGTGCGCGCGGTCGCCGAGCGCTTCGCGCAACGCGGGGTCTTCTGGCCCGGTGGTCTCTACCGCAGCGCGCGTTGCGTTGTGCGCGGTGCGCTCATAGAGCAGTACGTTTTTTTCACGCAGCGAGTAGACGCCGCGGAAACCGTCGCCCGAACCGATCGGCCACGAAGCGGGCACGATTGTGATGCCGAGCGTCTTCTCGACTTCGTCCATTAAGTCGAGCGCGTCGCGCGACGGACGATCCATCTTGTTGACGACGGTGACGATCGGGATGCCGCGATCGCGACAGACCTTGAACAGCTTGATCGTCTGCGGCTCGACGCCCTTGGCACCATCGATCAGCATCAGCGCTGCATCGGCAGCGACGAGCGTGCGGTAGGTGTCTTCGGAGAAGTCCTGGTGGCCAGGCGTGTCCAGCAGGTTGATGCAGTAGCCCTCGTATTCGAACTGCAGTGCGGAGCTGCTGATCGAAATGCCACGCTTCTTCTCGATGTCCATCCAGTCGGACGTCGCGCTCTGGCCGCCTCGGCGAGCCTTGACGGAACCAGCCTGACGGATGGCACCGCCGTAGAGCAGCAGCTTTTCGGTCAGCGTGGTCTTGCCGGCATCGGGGTGCGAGATGATCGCAAACGTGCGGCGGCGTTGGATTTCGTGATTAAGATCGGACATCGCGGGTTTCGGCGCGAACAGCGTAGCGGCGCGGCACAGGAATGCGAGGTCCGCCCGGCGTGGGTGAGCCCAAGGCAGGTGCGAGCCGCTCCCGACGAACCCTTACATCAGGATCGAAATGGTCCAGCGCACGTAGCTGCCAGCGATTTCGGCAGCGATCTGAAACGGGCCGTATCCGTTGGACGACAGGATGATGACCACAACAATCAGCGCCACCAGGAACATCCGCGGTTCTTGAACCTTGCGCAGCACGCGGGCGTAGCCCTTGTGCAGATTGGCCAGCACAGTCGCGCCATCCAGTGGTGGTATCGGAATCAGGTTGAACAAGCACAGCGCGATGTTGCTGACCCCGAATACCGACAAGAACTGCACCATGTTGCCGCTCTGCACGGACAGTTTGCTCGGCCCGCCGGCGACGACCATCCAGATGGCGATTCCGGTGAGCGCCAAGAATGCTAGCAGCAGGTTCATGAGCGGTCCGGCCGCCGACACGAGCGCGTTGCCATAGCGACTGCGAAACCGGCTCGGGTCGACCGGCATTGCGCCAAAGCACATGCCCATCACCGCCAACATGATCAGCGAGATCGCGCCCATGTGTACGCGAGGGTCGATGGTCATGTGGCCGGTTTCGATCGGCGTGCGGTCCCCTTGCCAGATCGCGGCCCAACCGTGGGCTAGTTCGTGCAGCACGATGCTGAACACCATCGTGACGACGACGTAGACGAAATGCTCTGGGTCACTACTGAGCTTCTCGATGAACATGTAGGCGCGAGCCTACCTGTTCGCGGCTCGAATTGGCACGTGTTGCCAGACCTGCGCTACTTGATGACCCGGCTGGCCTTCTTCGCCATGCCCTTGACCAACTTGCTCCACTCGGAGGGTCATTGCTTGAAGGCGCCCTTAAGAGCGAAGGTCCCGACTTTCTTGCCGGTGGTTGGATCCACGGCGACACAGAACGGTGTGATCTTCGTGTTGGCCAAGTCGCCTTGCAGCTTGCAGTAGGCGGCGAACTGCTCGGGCGTCAGGGTGCGTCGCACATCGACGTGAATGCGCGCCTCCACGACATAGTTGCGCATCAACTTGCTTACCGATTCATTGGCGAAGACATACCCCTCCATGATCCGGCACGACCCGCAGTTGAAGCGGGTGAAGTTGTCGATGAGCAGCTGGTCTTCTCGCCGCGAGGCCTTGTGTGCGAGCGAGCTATCGTCGGTCACGACCGTGTGCTGCTTCGACGTGGTTCGTGCCTTGGCCCGGGAAATCGCGTTGCCATGTGGCGGGCTTTCGAACGGCTTGATCTTCGTCCCTGTAACGAGCTTGGTGAGCACCTCACTGAGATAGTTGTGATCGTCGTCCCCTGGCGAGGCCGCGATAGATGAGCGCACAGCTGTCGGAGAACACGAAGACGTGCGGCGTCGCCAAGGCACTGGGCGCGTCGGCGACTCGGTTTTAGTGGTCGGCAAACATCCAAAACGGAAGCTTGTGCTTGTCCAGGTAGTTGCGGAGGCGGGAGTAGGACTCTGGACTGCCGGGCTGGCCAAGCAGCTCTTGCAGCTTGCAGGGCTTGCCATCGAGGCCGACGACGAGCACGTTGCCATCGAGGCGTTGGCCCAGTGCTAACTCCCCAACCGCACTAGCTTGTGAGGCCTTCGCGTCGCGCTCGTTGGGCTCGGATTGGGGCTGTTGGACCACCGTTGGCAGCATCAAGCCTGCCAGCACCATTTGGTGCACTCCTAGCTTCATAGCCGACTGTTTACGGGTCCGAAGCGAACTAGGTCCATGATTGTGTCTAATTGCGCAATCGATGCCCGTATCCTGTTCGCCCCCAAAGTTCCTCCGTTCGCACCTGCCGCCCCAAGTCCCTTGCCGTCCTTCTCCGACTATCCGCTTCTTCCGTCCCTCAAAGCCAGCCTTGTCGAACAGGAGCTGACGACCCCGACGGACATCCAGGCGCGCGCGATTCCCGAGCTGCTTAAGAAGCGCTCGTTGGTGGGCGTTGCCGAGACTGGCAGTGGCAAGACGCTCGCGTATGTGCTGCCGATGCTGCACATCATCAAAGAGCTCGAGTCGGCGGAAGAACCCATCTCGGATTCGAGTCGACCGCGTGGCCTCGTGTTGGTGCCCGGCCGCGAACTGGGTGAGCAAGTCGGTCGCGTGCTCAAGGGGCTGACGCACGGCACGCGCTTACGAGTTCGCTACGCGATCGGTGGTTCGGTTAAGCAAGTTGCGCGACAGAACATCAACACGGACTTTGAGATCCTGGTCGCAACGCCCGGTCGTTTGCTGAAGCTGCTGATGCAAAAGCGAGTGCGGCTCGACGACGTGCGCATGCTTGTCTTCGATGAAGCCGACCAGCTACTCGACCAAGGCTTCCTACCAGTTGCCTCCAAGGTTGCGCGCGATTGCCCAACGGCCGCGCAGCTCGTGATGTTCTCGGCGACGATGCCGGAGACGTTGCGCGCTGTCGTCAAGGACGTCTTCGGTGAGAAGCCCATGCAGATCGAAACGCACGGCAGCCACAAGGTCGTGCGCACGTTGCGCACCGACAATCGCAGGGTTGAGCACGGTCGTCGCACCGACGTGTTGCGTCAAGTTCTGCGCGAGAAGCCCGATTCGGGCACGGTGTTGTTCGCCAACACGCGCGCGCAATGCGAAGTTGTCGCGGAGTGGCTTGAAGAAGTTGGCGTCGGCTTCGTTCGCTACATGGGCGAGATGGATCGCGCCGAGCGCCGCCGCAACCTCGCGAGCTTCCGCGATGGCGAAGTGTCGGTGCTGGTGACCACCGACCTCGGCGGCCGCGGCCTCGACATCGAACGGGTCGACCGCGTCGTCAACGTGCATCTGCCGAAGGACGTCGATAACTACCTGCACCGCGTTGGCCGCACCGCCCGCGCCGGCCGCAAGGGCCTCGTCGTCAACTTGGTCACCGAGCGGGACAACCCGTTAATGGCCAAGCTGAAGAAGCGCGAATACAAGCCGCACTAGCAGGGGCGCGTCGGGGTTTTGATCCCGACGCGCGCCGTTCGTGCCTCTATCCGACATCTGCGCGCCCGCGCCGATACCATGGCCTTCCCACCTCGTCCCCGGAGCTAGGAAGACCATGACCATGCAGCCCTCGAGTCGCCGTCAGTTCTTGCGTGACCTCGGCGCCGGTGCCCTCGCTGTAGGCGGAGCCGGTTATGCGAGCGCGATGTCGCCCGCTGATTCGCTGTTCGGGTGCCGTTGGATCAACGGCGAGCCGCTCGACTTCGGCAAGCTCGAACCGTTGGCTGCGTGGATGCAGGACACGGATGCCGACCAGATGGTCGCCGGTGCGATCAAGAAGCTGGGTGAAGGCACCGAGCTGAAGACTCTGGTCGCGGCTGGCGCATTGGCGAACGCGCGCACGTTCGGCGGCGAAGACTACATTGGCTTCCACTGCGCGATGGCGTTGCTGCCCGCGTACCAAATGTCGGCGCAGATGCCCAAGGGCAAAGAGGCGCTGCCGGTCTTAAAGGTGTTGCATCGCAACACGACCCGCATTCGCATTCGCGGTGGTCGCCGCGACGAAGTCATGCGTCAACTGCCGGAGCAGGAGGTCATCGCGAAGCACGCGAAGAGTTTGCTGGAGGTGGCACGCAGTCTCGATCTCGATGCCGCGGAGCGCGTCTTGGATGAGAAAATTACGGCGAGCATTCCGGACGCCTACGAAGCGTTGCAGCCGTTGATGCGCGATAACATCGATGTGCACCAAGTCGTGTTGACGTGGCGTTCGTTTGATTTGTTGCAGCTCACGGGTCAGCAACACGCGCAGACAATGTTGCGCCAATGCGTTCGCCACTACATCGACCGCGATAGTGACCGCGTCAAGAAGGGGCGCGCTGCACAATCTTTGCGCCGCGCGCTGCCGCGTTTGCTCGACGAGCACAAGTTGCACGGCAAGACTCCGGGCAAGCGCACCGACGACGGCACGTTCGCCGAAGAGTTGGCTGGCGTCATCATGCGTTCGGGCAGAGACGAAGCGGCGAATGCCGCGGCGAACGCACTTGCCGATGGCTTCTCAATCGACGTGGTCGGCGAAGCGTTGTCGCGCGCGGGGGTGCGTCTGTTGCTTGGCGATCCCGGGATGAAGTCCGCCCAGCCAGGCAAGCCGAAGGGATCCGTGCACGGCGCTTCGGTTGGCGTGCACGCGTGCGACTCGGCGCAAGCCTGGCGAAACATCAGCCGCGTCTGCGGTCCAGCCAACGCCATCGCGAGCTTGATCGCGGGAGCTTGGCACACAGGCGGCCAACTCTACGCATCATCGGAAACGCCGGTGCATCTAGCGGCGACCGATGAGGTCGCCCGCATCGCAGCATCCGAATTGCCAGCCGCGTTGCGTGAGGCGGTCGCGAAGCGCGACCAGAAGCGCGCCGCCGCGATCGGTGCGCGTTGGCAGTCCGCCGGGCATCCGGCTTCTCTCGCGTTCGACGCCGTGATCGAAGACATGTCGCAATGCGATGGTGCCTTGCACCACGAGAAGTTCTTTCGCACGTGCTGTGAAGGCCACGCACAGAGCCCGGAAGTGTTCCGCGCGGACTGGCTCGCTGGTGTCGCTCGCGTTGCAGCAAGCGGTCACGGGTTCGAGGCACCCGGCTACGCCGCCGCTGTCGAGCGACTCGGCGTCTGACCTCGACTGGTAGGTCGCGTCGTTCCGAGGTAGACTCGGTTCGATGAGAAGGATGCGATCCGCAACGATGCTCTTTGTGGTGATGTTGTTGGTCGCGGTCAGCGGGTGCCTTGACGCGCAGCAACGCCGCGAGCCGATTCGCGGAAGTGCGGAGCGACTCGATGGCTCGCCGTGGGCCGGAGCGACGGTGCACCTGTTGTCACGGCCGTTGCCAAACGATGCGCGCTTCGGGTCGCCCGATGAGATAGTTGCCGTTGCGGATCAGAAGGGCCGGTTCACCGTGAAGTTGTTGGCGGGGCGTCAGTACTTGGCGTGGGGCATCGAGCAACTCGCGGAACATCGCTATCGCAGCTCGCACGCAGTGGAGCGCGTGATCGCCGGCGGTCGACTGGTCTTACACGTGCACGAAACGCGCGAACGAACCAAGTTGACGTTCGAAGGGTTGGATGTGTGGCGACCGCGCGGCGCCCTAGTGGCTCGGCTGAGTTCCAACACCGAGCCGAAGATCGTGATCACGCAACCATTGACTGGCGACAGCTGGCTGTTGCCGCCCATGCCAGCACGTGAAGGCACGTTGCAGATTACGTGTGGTGGGGTGCCAATGTACGAGTGGCCGCGCCCAGTCAACTTGCGAAAGGCCGAGGGACACTGGAAGGTACGCGCGGGCCGGAAGGTGCGATTTCGTGTGCTCGATGAATCGAACAAGCCGGTTGTTGGAGCCAAACTGTCGCATTGCACGATTCGTGGCCGGGACGAGTGCTACGCGGGCCTAACCGATGCTGCTGGCGAGATAGTGGTGTTGATGCCGATTGCTCTCAGGAGGCTCCGCTGGGCCAACTATCCATTGGAAGTGCGCGCCAAGGGCTTCGCCCCCGTCAACAACATCGTGTCGGTGGACATCGCGGCGGACCATGATTCGGCAGCGGGACCGTCGGCGGTGACCTTGCGATTGCCGAAGGGCGCGCATCACTCGGTGCGCATGTCGCGCGGCAACAAGCCGTTTGCTGGAACCGTCGCTTGCAGGGCCAGGTACGCTAGTTCTGGAAACGTGGGCGGATCCGTTACCAGTGCTGAGTTCACCGCGGCGATCACCCCGTCGGAGAATGGCGCGTACCAGATTTCGCGAGTGCCCGGCACACTTGCGGTGGTGGTTGCGCCAACAGTTGCGCTGGCCGTCGATGGATTGGGTGTGCCGGTGCACTCGATGGCATTGCTTGGCACGATTGCGTCTGACGAAGCGCGGCCGAAGTTGCAGTGGGACCTTGATGCATTGGCGCCGTTAGTGGTCGCCGCAACGTTGCAGGGAACTCCTCAGCACGCCGCGCGAATGGCGCTACTTGTCGAGCATGCGGAAGGATTCCAGGTGGCGCTCTCCGGCCTGATCAGCGATCGCCGGGGGCGGGTAGCAATACTGATTCCGCGCGACCAGAAACTGACGGTTGTCGTGTGGACGGACGAGGCGGTCGGAGTCGCGCACGACCTGGTTGTGCGCCCTGATGGTGCCGCGTGCGAGGTGTTGCTCGGAGCTGTCCCGACGCTGCCAGGTCGTGTCGTCACTGCTGACGGCAAGCCAGTACCGTTCGCGACTGCTCAGTGTGGGACTTCGGGTTCGAATCGAACCAGTCGAGCGATTGCGGCGGCCGTGAATCTGGTACAGGCAGCAACGGCAGCCGACGGCACGTTTCGCATGCCGCTGTATCCAGACGTGCACTACTCCGTCCGCGGTGTGTTGACGCCCGCACGCCTGCACTATCTCGACGGCGAATGGACGGTGGGGGTGGACGTTCCGGAAGAGTTATTCCTCGAGTTGCGCGCTCGCTGAGGCGCATCCGATCGTCGCCGCTACATTTTCACAGCCCGATGCCCAGCAAGCATGCCCAGTCCCCGAAGAAAACCTGAGCTACCACCCAACACTCCGGTCCCGGCCGGTGTGAGTCAGCTGAACGATGAGTAGCACACCAGTATTCTCCGCAGATCAGCTCCTGAAGCATTCAGGATGGGCCCGGTCCCTCGCGCGGCAACTCGTTGCCGATGCGGCTACTGCGGAAGATGTGGTACAGGAAACGTGGATTGCCGCGCTGCGTGAGCAGCCGTCCACGGACCGCCCGCTGCGACCTTGGCTTGAGCGGGTCATCCGCAACTTCGCCGCCAACTCGAGGCGCAATCGCAAGACGCGTGCGCGCCACGAACAGGCGGCGGGGGATGGTGACTCGATGGCCGCTTCGGTGGCCGATGTGGTTGCCAAGGCCGAAGGGCAGCAGCGGGTAGTCGCCGCCGTGTTGGCGCTTTCGGAGCCGTATCGCAGCGTTGTCTTGCTGCGTTACTACGAGGGACTGTCGGCAGCCGAGATTGCTCGGCGCAGCGATACTCCCGCGGGCACCGTGCGTTGGCAGGTCAGTGCAGGTCTTCAGCTACTGCGCGAGAAGTTGGATGCAGAAGAGAACGGTGATCGGCGTGCTTGGTGCACGGCGCTGCTGCCGTTGGCCGGGTTCCAGTCGGTGCAAGAAGTTGCAGCTGCTGGTTCGGTCTCTTCGCTAACTGCTGATCGCGCGCGCTCATCGTTCATGACGATCCTCAAAGGAGCGGTAGTGATGAAGAGTGCATGGATGGTTGGTGTCGCCGCAGTGAGTGCGGTTGTCTTGTTTTGGATGTTGCAGGATGGTGGCGGGCCGCTGGTGCTCACGCCGGTTAGCGATAACCTCTCGGTTGCCGCGGCCAGTGCGGAGATCCCCGAGGGGGCACACGTGCGCAGCGAAGCATCTGTCGCGCTGGTGGAGGAAGTTGACGACGTCATTGCGGAACCGCTGTGGCGCGCCAGCGTCAAGGTGCGTTTCGTCGATCGCTATGGCGTCGGCGTGGCCGGCGTACGTGCCAGGTTCTCGCGCGACGCCGAGTTCTCGTCGGACGACGAGGGGCGCATCGAACTGTCGGTGCCGAAGCCATATGACAACATCAAGTCGCATCGCGGCCCGCTGTCGCTCGTGGCGCGGCATGACGAGTTCGCGACGGTGCATCGCTCGGTGGTTACCGCGACGTTGATGGGAAATGGCGATGTGGTCGAACTCGGCGTCATCGAGCTGGAAGCTGGTGGCAGCATCACGGGCCACGTTGTCGATACGTTGGGCGCTGCCATTGTCGGTGCGCGCATTTCCGTCGAAGGCCGCAGCAGCGGCTCACCCCGGGCCAGCAGTTTGCTGACGATGGTTTCAAGCGCGGGGGATCGTGTTGGCAAGAGCTCTGCGAAGACGGATGCGTCGGGCAACTTCCGCATCGATGGCGTACTGCCTGGAGCCAACAAGGTCATGGGTTCACTGAGGGCGGGTGCCGCCAGGGTGGATGAAGTGTCCGGCGAAGTATCCGTAGATGTTGTGGCGGGTTCGGAGATGCACGTCGAGCTGACGTTGAAGAGTCGATTTGAACCGGAGCAGATTGTCACCATCATCGTGGAAGATCCGGATGGCAAGCCGCTGCCGAATGCCCGCGTGAGCGTGAAGTCAAATTATGGCAACAGCGCGACGAGCACCAACGAGCAAGGTCGCGTCCGTTGCGGGTTCCTCCGCGGGGGGCCCGAAGTGGATGTCACGGTGATTGCGCCAAATGGGCAATATGCGACCGTCGTGCACGAGGGCGCTTTCCTTGGTCAGTCGGTGACCATCCGCTTCGCCAGGTCGGTGCCGATCCCCTTGCACTTGGTCAGCGAGGCCGGGCGAGTGATCGCCAAGGCGAGGGTGCGTTTACATACCGTTGCAAGTGGTGGGTTCCTTGGCTTCGGTCGGAAGCGCGCCGTCGATTTGGTCTTTGGCGAGTTCGAGGTTGCCGCGGATGGCTCGGTGGCTGGCGTGCACCTCCCCAAGGATCGTTTCATGATCGAAGTGCACGCTCGCGGTCATGAGGTCCAGAGTTTTGGCCCCTACGAACCGGCGGCTGCGAAGGCTGGCGTGGAGCTTTCCTTGGTTGCGAGCCCGATGGTGGCCGGGCGCGTCGTTGATGCGGATGGCAAACCAGTTGTTGGCGCGGTTGTTGATCTGCTCCGTCGACCGACGAGCCAGATGATCTACAACGGCTTCCCGGTGTGGCTTGATCCGCAAGGCATGGATCGCTCTGAAACCGATGCGGACGGAGTCTTCGAATTGACGGCGCGGGGCAAGCAGTCCTTCTTCGTGCGGGCCGCGGCGAATGGCTTCGCCGCGACCATCACTGACGAGCTTGCGGGCGAGGACTTTGCTCGCGGCGGCAAGCCGCTGCGCTTGGAGCTGAACCAGGGTGGCAGCATTCAGGGCTACGTCTTACGTGCCGACGGTCGCTCTACTGGAGGAACGATTGTGGTGGCGAACCGCGGCGATGGCTTTGCCGTCACGACACGCGTGTCTGCCGAGGGCAGTTACGAGTTCGAGCAGTTGACGCCCGGCGAGTACCAAGTGCAGCGCACTGGCAGCGACTTGAGCCCCGGCGAATCCAGTTCGCAGAGCTCCTTTGGTCGCGCGATCCAGCAACTGTCCGAGCCGAATTGCACTATCGTCGTCGGCGAGGTCACGCGGTGCGACCTCGGCGCGCGCTACATCTACGACGCGAAGTTGATTGCACACATCGACATTCCCGGATGGTTGATCGCTGGGCAGCGCGTGGCGATCGAGTTTGCCGACGTCAAGGAAGGCCAGAAGTCGACCGAGGCATGGCACGCGCGGGTGGGCGATGATGGCCGCTTCGAAGTGCCGTTGTTGCCAAGTGGCGCGCTCCGGTTGCGCATTGCCGACGGCATGCGGATGATCGAGGCCAAGCTCAACATGTTGCCCGGTGAGAACCGTTTCGAGTTCGCGGTCGATGCCAAGATGGTGACGCTGCGGGATCTACCGACGGCCGGTCCAAGCGGCGAACCAACGAGGGTTATCGCAAGTTGGACGGAGGGTGTGACCACGATCCACTTGCCTGTTGAGGTTGGTGCTGATGGCACCGCGACGGTCTCGTTACCGAAGGGCAAGGTGTCGCTGGAGCGCATGCCAACCGCGGCCGATCTCGGCGCCATCATGCTCTCCGGTGGCCTTACGATGATCCCGTTCCGCGAGCTCCTCGTTCAGTAGCCCTGCAGTAGCAGCCGAGGCAGTGCCTCGGCGGCCGCTCGCTACATCTTGTCGGGATCCTGACCGCGCAACACCGAGTTGCCGTCAAACGTCTCGCGCAAGTTCGCACTCGCCGGCTTCGCCAGCATCTCCTTGTTGATGCGGCCGCTCTGGGCGAAGAAGTCGATCGGGTTGTTCCAGACCAACTGCTCGACCTTCTCGCGCGGCACGCCGGCTTGCTCCAGCTTGACGCAGGTGCGCGGCACCATCATCGGATCGCTGACGCCCCAGTCGGCGGCGCTGTTGATGACGAAGCGTTCGATGCCGTATTCGAGCACGATCGAAACCATGCGCGCCGGGTCCATCTTGGTATGCGGGTAGATCGAGAAGCCGGACCAACAACCTAGGTCACGGGTGATCTTGATGGTCTCCTCGTTGCCGTGGTCGAGTAGCACGCGCTCCATCGGGAAGTTGGCTTCCTTGACGATCGCGATGCAGCGCTCGAAGCCCTTCATTTTGTCGCGGTGGGGTGTGTGCACCAACACCGGCAGGTTGTGGTTGCGGGCCAGCTCAAGCTGCTCCGACATCATGATCTCTTCGGTCTTGGTTTGGTCGTCGAGACCAATCTCACCGACCCCGATGCATGAGTCCTTCTCGCAGTAGCGCGGCAGGATCGCGAGCACATCACGGTTGATGCTGTTGTCGTTGGCTTCGCGCGGGTTGAGGCCCATCGTGCAGAAGTGATGGATGCCGAACTGCTGCGCGCGGTGGCGCTCCCACCCGATCAGCGTTTCGTAGTAGTCGATGAAGGTGCCGACCGATGTGCGGTTCTGGCCGAGCCAAAAAGCTGGTTCGAGCAAGGCGCGTACGCCGGCAAGACTCAGTTGCTCGTAGTCGTCGGTGACCCGACTGAACATGTGGATGTGCGGTTCGAAGATGAGCATCGCGATTCGTCTGGGGCCTAATTGTCGAGGGCTAGTTGGTAGCGAGTTGTTGCAGCAGTTCGCGAACGGTTTCACGCGGTTCGCGCGGGAGTCGTTCTTGGGCAAACTGGGCAAGGAGGGGTTGTAGGCTCGAGTCGTTGTTGCGCATCGCAAGCAAGCCGTCGGCGGCTGCGTGACGCACGCCGTCGTCGCCGTGCTCGAGGCCGCCGATCAAACGACCGAGCGCGCCGGGACAAACAGCGTGGCCGAGCATGCGGTAGGTGTGTTGCCACACCGAGCGACCGGCGGCTTCGCGTTCGGTTGCGAGGTCTTGCAGCATGGTCGACAGCGTCGCGTTCGCGTGGCTCTCAATGTCGAGGGCGCGCGTCAGATCCATGCCGATGAACGCGAACTTCAGCAGCAAGCGGTTGGCGGTGTCTGCGTCGATTGCGCCGCTCTTGATGCTGCGCGCCAGTAGATCGCTGTCACACATAGCCGCTTCGAGGTGTAGCACGATGTTGGTGCGCAGGGCCTCGCCGAACAGCCGGCTGGTGGTGCTGTCGAGCGGCATGAAGTTGAGGCTGCGAAACAGCATCGCGCGCTCCTCGATGTCGCCATGAGCGAATACATCGATGACTTCTTCCTCGGTCGCTTCGAGCGACGTGACCAGGTAGGCGGCCACGAGATCACACGTGCGAAAGGCGTCGAGGTCGACGGTCGCTTCGCCAAAGGCCCGCTTGCCGCCGCCGACCACGGCCTTGCCGAATCGACGGGGGATACCTGGGAAGGCGACGGGCAAACGACTTCGGTCGGTTCTCAGGGTGGCGAGTATCTCGTCAGCCTGCTCGGCCGCGGGGCCCAGGAGTTCGCGCAGTTCTGCTGTGGACATTGGGGGAAACACCATACTGGGTGAATGCAGCTGCGTCATGTGACAGCAAACGAACCCTGTCATCGGGGGTTCGGTAAAGGCTCAAGCTACGGCGGCCGATGGTCCCAGTATGGAGAGCGGCGAACAACTAGATCCGATGTATGTGGGGGAATGCCACCGCGTGCTGCTGATCGAGGATAGGGACGCCGACGTCGTAGCCTTCCATCGATTCGTGCACGACCGGCGCCTGCCAATTGAGCTGCAGCGAGCCCGAAATCCTGCGGAGGCGGTCGCCATGCTGCTATTGCAGCTGGAATGCGGTCGCACCGGCGAGCTGCTGATCCTGCTCAACCTGGATCTGCCACGCGAGGCCGCGGTGAAGTTCCTGGTGGATCTCCGCCGCAACGAGGTCTTGGCCGAGGCGATTGTCGTTGGCTACACGTCAGCCCTGCCACCATTCGGTGAGGACGTAGCGAGCCTACATGGCTTGGTTTCGTGCCTGCACCCGACCGCGGAAGGCGAGCAAAGCGCGACGGCGATGCTGGGCCAGTTCGTCGAGAGCTTCCTTCATCTCCGCGTCTGAGATTCGTTGACGAATCGATAGCCGGGGCTGCCCAGCTCCCGCTGATGGCCTTCAGGCCAAATTGCGTAGTTTCGTGGTGCGACTTGGCCAAACATCCGGGCTAGGGTCATACGCGATGGACTTCCCCGCCTGGGACCCGGTTCTGTTCGACATCCCCTATCTGCCGATCGACATTCGGTGGTATGGGATGATGTACGTCGTCGGTTTTATCTGCGCGCAGTGGATCTTTGTGCGCCTGGCACGATCGGGGTTCTTCCCGGTCTCGCCAGAAGCAGCGCCCGATCTGATCTTCTACCTCGTGTTCGGGGTGATGCTGGGCGGACGCGCCGGCTACGCGCTCTTCTATGACACCTCGCTGCTGAACCCGCTGAACTTCCTGCAAGTGTGGAAGGGCGGTTTGGCGTTCCACGGTGGTCTTGCTGGCGTGTGTGTGTCGATGTGGCTGTTCTGTCGCCACCACAAGATTGGCTGGGGGCGTGTTGCCGATGCGACGGCTCTTGCCGGCACGCCGGGCATCTTCGCCGTGCGCATGGCGAACTTTATCAACGGCGAGCTGTATGGCCGCGTGACGGACGCCACCACGTGGGGCGCGATGCAGTTCCCGACCGATCCGGCGGCAACGCGGCTGTTCCACTTGCACGGTGGCATGTCGATGCGCGATCGCGAACTGTGCATCCAAGTCGCCTATGGCAAGCTCGAGTTTGCCGACGTCAAAGATCGCCTGAGCGTTGCCGACGATCGTGGCACGGCGATCAACTGGGATGCTATCGAGCCCTATCTTGATTGGTCGCGAATCAGCGGTTTGACCGGGGCTGACCTGGATAACCCGATCAATAGGGGCACGGTCGAGGCCTTCAATCACTGGTTGCGCCTCAGTGGCAAGGACCCACTGAGGCCGGACGAATACCTGGTTCCGTTCCGCCACCCGTCGCAACTGTACGAAGGCTTCGGTGAGGGCTTGTTCCTCGGGCTGGTGCTGCTCGTTGTCTACTTGTTGACGCGCAAGAAGCCTCTGCGAACGGGCCGTTACGCGGCGATCTTCCTGTTGGGCTACGCGATCATCCGGGGCACGCTGGAGATGGTGCGCAACCCGGATGCTCAGTTCTTTGAGGACGGCAACGACGGCACGGTGCTGTTGGGCATGACGATGGGGCAGACGCTCAGCGTGGCTATGGTCGTGGGGGCGTTGATGATCCTGTTCTGGCCGAGAAAGCCCGAGTCGGAAACGCCCGAAACCCCGGCTGCATCGGGCAAACCGGCCCCGAGTAAGGACTCGAGTAAGGCCCCGAAGAAGACCGATTCGTCGAAGCGCTGAGCTGGGTAAGGGTTCTGGCGGTTGACCCGCGCAGCCCAGAATCCGACCTAGATCATCAGGAAGGCCACCGCAACTCTGGTTGCCACGGTGGTTCGCGGGAATAATGCGGGCCACCGCCTCGTCCAGAATGGGCCCGCTAGGCACTGAACTCCTATGTTGCGTAACCGACCGCTGTATCTCCTGCTGCTGATTGGCGTGGCTGTCGCCGCCGTCGCTTGCGACAACGTTGGCCGCGCCTTTGACCCCAGCGTGGATCCAGACGATCCCGGTGAAGAGATCGGCACCTCGACGATTCAGATCGTCCCGGTCGGTGGCGATGCTCGGACCGGTCGTCCGACCGTGCGCGCGACCTATCCCGAAGGCTCGGGCTGGCCGGGGTCGGTGCCGATCGTGGTCGAGTTTAGCGAGAGTCTCAACGAGGAGACGATCCTGCCAACCACGCCGACCGGGACCGATGCACGCGTCGGCGTGCGGATCCAAGGCACGCAAGACTTGCTGCCAGCGCAATACGACTTCGTCGGCAACGGCCGCTTGTTGATCATCCGCCCGATCAACGGCCTTCAGGACCAAGGTGGCCTGATCTACGAGGTCGTGATGTTCCCCGAAGGTCGCGACGCCGATGGCGTGCGTTTCCAGGTTAGCGATGGGGAGAACATCCTCAGTGACTTCCAGGTCAACCAGGATGCGGCGATCACCGATGGCGCGATCGTTGCGACCTATCCGCGCGACAACTTCTCGGAGCAGGCGCGCGAAGGTGACTTCATTGTCGTGTTCGACCGCCCAGCCAACTTCAGCTCGTTGGATAACGAGATCTTCCTGCAGCCAGAGGCTGGTGCGGTAATCGATCTCGTGGCCTCGCAGCCGCTTTTCACCGTAACGGTTGCAGATCCACGAGTCATCGTGCTCAACCCAGCCACGGACCTGTTCGCCTCGCAGAGCTACGAGTTCTCGGTTACCGAAAACATCACGTTTGGCCAGGACGGCAACCTCGACTTCAACGGCCGCACGCCGTTTACACGCTTTAGCACGATCGGCCCATCGGCGCCGGTGGCTGTCGAACTCGGCAATGCAACGATCGGCTTCCCCAACAAGATCAACCGGCTGAACATGCTCAGCGTCATGCTGAACGTGGACTTGCCGGCGGACACGCTCGCCGGGGATGTGGTTGTTGGTCGCATCTATGGCGGCGATGCCGAGAGCGCCCAGGCGTTTGACCTGTCGTTTGTTGAGAGCACCGCGTCGGCCCCAGTCGCAGGGGCGCAGTCCGTAACGCTCGACTTTGGTACCCAGTTGGGCACGGTGGCTTCGCCGCTACTCGATGATGGCGAGATTGTCTTTACCGCGCAGGTGCAACGCGGCAACCAAGCAACCGGCTTCATTCACGAAGACGCTGACGATGAGCCGGTCTTCGATGTCACTCCGCCAACCCTGACGCGTGCCGGGCCGCCTGGCAGTGGCACTGATATCTTCACCGAATCGGAGTCGCTCGCTTACTACGGCGAAGCTAGCGAAGGGCTGGCCGACGCGACCTTGACTGATGGGGTCAACCCCATGGTGTCGATGCACGGTTCGAGCGACTCGGGCAGGTTCCTGATGTTGCCGATCCAGCTCGGTCGTTTGACGGCAGCGCGCAACTACACCGTCACGTTGGTCGACCTGGCTGGCAACATGTCTGAGAATGCCGTGTCTGGCGCAATCTTGCAGCGCGGCATTGTCACCGGCACGCTCGCTGGAACACTGACCGTCGAAGCTTACGACCATGCGACCCTCGAGCCGATTGCAGGCGCGACGGTGCTCGTCGATCCGGCAACTCCAACGCTGCCTGCGACCGGCCAGTTGATTGGCACGACCGACGCGAACGGACGCGCGACGTTCACCACTGGCATTGGCGCGGCGCACACGATCACGATCATTCGAACCGACTATGACTTGGTCACGCTCTACGATTCGTCAGCAGCTTTCGCCAGCTTGCCGCTGAAGCCGGTCAGCAACGATACCGCTAGCCTCGGTGGCTCGGTTGTGTCGGTGCCGACGGTGGCCTCGCCAATCATCCCTGGAAGCACGGTTATCGTTGGTAGTACGGCGTTCGCCGACCACTCCGTGATGGGCAGTCGCACCTCGGACGCGGCGCCGACCGAGATCCCATCGACACCGATCCTGCCCAACCGCGTACAGTTCCTAACAGCGTTTGGCGGTCCTTTCGAAGCGACTGCGACGCCTACCTATGGTTTCCAGAATTGCCAGATCCTTGGCGCTGCGTTGATTGCTCCGACAGCTCCGCCGGCGCCGGCGGAGCCCGGTGGATCGAGGAACGTGGGGCTGGGGCTGACACCGGCAGTGATCAGCCTTGGCTCGCTGATCGGTCCGCATCCCGAAGACTTTGCTTTGGCTGTTGGTCTCGATACCAGCGACTTGATCACAGACTCGCCGAAGGCGCGTGTCACGTCGTCGCTCAACGGCTTTGACCACCAAGCTTTGGTTGGCATTGGAGCCGTCACTTTGCAAGCGGGCACGGTCTATGACGTGGAAGCCAACTACTCGTTGCCGATACTTGCCGGCTTGGTCGGCTTCACTCCCGTGTCGTGGTTGGTGACCGAGGCGGAAGACAATGCTGGACGCATCAGTCGCGTGCGCGTGTTGCTCAATCCAACCACCGGAACGATCTTTCCGGGCGCTGGCGCAACGCCGATCCCCACGATCACGGCTCCCGCCGGACCCTTCACGGATTCGCCATTGGTGACTGTTGCCGACGTGCTCAACCCTGCTGCCACTCCAGGAGGTGTCGCGTTCCTCGAAGTTACGGCGACCGATTCCGCGGGCCGACGTTGGCACATGATTGTGCCCGACCGCGACGTGGCCGGCGGCACCGATGCTCTGCAGTTTCCTGATTTGGTTACGGCGAACGTGGCGGGTCTTGCTGCCGGTGCTTGGGAGATGGTTGCCGAGGCCCGTTTGAGCGTCTCGGTCACGACGTTGAGCGTCGATGACTTTGTGCTGACTGAGCGCTTCCGCCAGGAAGTGAACTACTCGCGCGCCCAGTCAGTCACGTTCACGGTCAACTGATCGCGTGATCGGTGTCGCGCTGTTGTCCGGTGGGCTTGACTCGGGAGTCGCGACCGCATGCTTCGTGGCCGAGCCGGGCAACCAGCTGCGCGCCGCGGTCTTCTGCGACTACGGCCAGCGAGCGAGACATCGTGAGTTCGCAGCCGCGCAGGCTCTGGCCAAACGCTTTGCGGTAGAACTGCATCGCTACGAACTTCCGTGGCTGGCGGACTTGTCGCGCACGGCCGGTTCACGCCTGCTGGATGGAACCGGCGATCTGCCAACCGCGACAGCGCAGGCTCCCGGTGACGAGGACAGCGCCCAGGCGGTTTGGGTGCCGGCGCGCAACGCCGTGTTTGTCAGCATTGCTGCGGCCGCCGCCGAGGCACTGCATGCGCACTGCGTTGTCACTGGCTTCAATCGCGAAGAAGCCGCGACCTTCCCCGATAACTCGCAGGCGTTCTTGACGGCCGCCAGCGCCTTTCTGCAGTTGGGCACGAGGTCTGGCATGCAGGTCGTCAGTCCGACGATTACTTGGGACAAGGATGAGATCGTCGCCGCGGCCCAACGCCTGGGCTTCACGCAAGACGATTTCTGGTCGTGCTACGGAGGCACAACCGTTCCTTGTGGGCAATGTGAGTCGTGCGTTCGCAGCCGCTGGCAGCGATGATGGGCGGAGCATGGCGCTCCCCAGCATCTTCGGCATCGTCAACGTCACCATCGACTCGTTCAGCGACGGTGGTCGGTACTTGCACGCCGAGAAGGCCGTAGCTCACGCCGAACGCTTGCGCCTCGCCGGTGCCGATGTGCTCGACATCGGCGCCGAGTCAACGCATCCCGACGCCGAGGATGTTGCCGCGAGTGAAGAGATTCGACGCCTTGAGCCGGTCGTCGGTGCGCTGGTCGAGCAAGGTGCCACGGTGAGTATCGACACCACCAAGTTTGAGGTGATGGCCGAAATGGTCGGCCTCGGTGCGACCTGGCTCAACGACGTCAATGGCTTTCGTGACCCCGAAGCGCTGCGCGTTGCTGGCGACTGTGCGCCGGACGTGCGCTTTGTCGTGATGTATTCGCGTAGCAACAAGCCGCGCGCCGAGCGTTCGTCTGCTGGCGCAATTGGTTTGCTCGATGAGTTGCGCGCGTTCTTCGAAGAACGCCGGGCGGCATTTACTTCCGTTGGCATCGCAGCAGATCGCATTGTGTTCGATCCGGGCATGGGCTTCTTTCTCGGCAATGACGCCAAACCCAGTCTGACCGTGCTGCATCACCTTGCGGAGCTGACCAAGGCCGCGGGGCCGATGTTGATCTCGGTATCGCGCAAGTCGTTCCTGGGTGAAGTGACCGGCAGCTCAGTCGCGCAGCGCGGGCCAGGCACGTTGTCCGCCGAGTTGTGGGCGGCGCGACATGGCGCTGGTTACTTGCGCACGCACGACGTTATGGCCCTGCGTGACGCATTGCGGGTCCAAGAAGCAATCCAACAAGCGTAAGCATCGCCAACCGGCGACCGCGACCGAGTGACTGCTGAGTGCTTGTACAGAAGGTCCATTCTGCGCTTCGAGCCCGCTTGCTACGAAGGGTTTACAGCCACCTGTTGGCCGGTCGACACTGTTTGAGATCGCGTCACGTGCCAAGGCATTGGGGTCAACCCGGTGACCGTCTCGAAATGGGGCATGGCCAACAGCTTGCCGTTCTCAAGTTAAGCACTCAGAGATTCGAAAAGGCCTGTGTCGCCCGCCGCAACTCGGGGGCGGCCCGAGGCCAATGGAATCCGTCAACGAGATCAAGGAAGCACTGTCAGCGCGTTCGCGAACCGCGACGCTCGACGAGTTGCGTAGTGAAGGGCGCAAGCGCGTTCGTCTGATCCGCGCCGAGCACGTCGCGCAGATGATTAGCGAGGCAGTGCACGCTGCTATCGAGCATTCTGGGCTGCTGGGTCAGGAAGAAGTGGATAACCTCGTCGAGAAGAGTCGGCAGGAGTTCAAAAACATCCTGCGTGAGCGCGAGCAAGAACTGCAGAAGTCGCGTGAGACCGAAGAGCAGCTCGAGGCAAAGGATCGCGAGCTTGCCGAGATCAAGACGCGCTTCAGTGAGCTGAGTAAGTCACTCGCTTCGACGCGCGCCGAATTGGAACAAACCGGCAACGATCTTGAAGCACTGCGCGAGTTGCCGGCGCCGACTCAGCCCGAAGCTGCCGCACCCGCGCAGCCTGCTATGCCCAGCGACATGATGATGTCGATGGTGCAGGAACTTGCCAACTTGAAGGCGACCATGGCAGCGCAACAGGCGCCCGTGGCCGCGCCCGCAGCACCACAAGCTCCGGCGCCAGACTTCTCGGCAGCGCTTGAGAAGCTGACTGGCTCGCTCAACGATCGGCTCGAAAACTTGGGCCGGAAGATGGGCGTTAGCTCCGCGGTTGAGAGCGATGCGCCGCTCGACTTCGGCGGCATGTTCGGTGACGACCAGCCAGTCGAGCTCGAGTCGAACATGGACAACATCAAGGTCAAGACGAAGACCGCGGGAGGCATCGCGGCCAACTTGGCACGACTAAAGAAACTCAAGGGCGGCGGCTAAACACCGAACAACTAGCACAAGGCTGACAGAGCAACAGAAGGTAGGTAGATATGACTGAGCAAGACGAAAACGATCCTAACATTGATTCAACGACCGAGACGACCGTCTGCCTGGGCAAGGGCCTGGACGTCGGCACCGCTAACCTCGCTGCCGCTGTGCAGAATGAGGAAGGCGGCATCACCGTCAATGTCGAGCGAAACGCATTCTTGGACATCCCTAGTGATGTCTACTCGAAGAACATGCTGACCAAGCTGAAGGTGCCCTACGTGGTGCACAACGGCAAGTTGGTTGTCATTGGCGAAGCGGCCTTCGAGCTCGCCAACGTGTTCGGTCGCGAAACGCGCCGCCCGATGGCTGACGGTCTCGTTAGCCCGAATGAGCAAGACGCGCTGCCGATGATGAAGATGATCATCCAGAAGATTCTGGGTGAGCCGCAAGTGCCGGGTGAGAACTGCTACTTCTGTGTGCCAGCAGAGTCGCTCGACGTCGATAACAACGTCGTCTACCACCAGGGCCTGTTCGAAAGCATGGTCACGAAGCTCGGCTACACGGCCCACGCGATCAACGAGGGGCACGCGGTGGTGTTCTCCGAACTCGCTGAGACCGACTTCACCGGCATCGGCTTGTCGTTCGGCGGTGGCATGGCCAACGCCTGCATTACCTACAAGTCGATTCCATGCCTGTCATTCTCGGTTGCCCGCGGTGGCGACTGGATCGACAAGAACGTGGCGAGCGTGCTCGGTGTGCCGCGCAGCAAGGCGACGCACATCAAGGAACGTGGCATCGATATCCGCGATCCGAAGAGCCGCGAAGAAGAAGCGGTCTCAATCTACTACCGCAGCTTGATCAACTACGTGTTGTCCAACATCAAGACGCGCTTTGAGTCCGGCCAGAACATGCCGAGCTTCAACGAGCCGATCGACATCGCCTGCGCTGGCGGCACGTCAATGGTCGGAGGCTTCATCGAAGTCTTCCGCGAAGAGTTCGCCAAGATCGACTTCCCGCTGCCCGTCGGCCGCATCTTCCGCAGTGACGAAGCTCTGACGGCGGTCGCGAAGGGTTGCCTGGTGGCAGCTGCGATCGGCGAAGAGTAAGCAGCAACGTTGTAGCTACGCGAACGGGCGTGGACCTAGGCCGGGCGGTCTCAGGTCTACGCCCGTTTTGCGTGGGCGGTGGCTTACAGAGACAGTGTCAGCCGGATCCAGTTGCTCAGCTCGCGTTCAACTGGCAGAACTGGCGACATCGTGAAGCCCGCGGCATAGAGCGGCAGGCCGTTTAGGAACGGTAGAAACGGCAGTACCAACGTCGGCGCGGCTGCACCGTTTGCATCGAGCGTTCCGGTGAAGTTGACGAAGAACGGGCTGCCAGGTGTGATGCTCGCTTGCAGGATCGGGCCAACATCCAACGGAAACAAGCTGCCGAGCGGTAGCAGGGCGCCGGACTGAATGCCTTCGCTGATCGCGATCAGGTAGGGAAATCCTGCTTCGCCTGTCATCGAGAAGTCGAACGCCGTCACTTGGCCGAGTGTCGCGATGGTTGGGCCGCGCAAGGCCACCTCGTCGAGCAAGAACAGCAGGCTCTGTTGCACAAGTTGTGCGCGCGACGAATCACTGAGTATTGCTGCGAGTGGTAGGCCAAACGTCGCGACCCGAGCGTTGCTCACAGGGTTGTGCATCTGCACGCCGGCGCCGAGCCCGTTGCCGTAGCGAAGACAAACTTGGCCGTTGCCATTAGTCGGTGCGAGCACGTCGGCGTAGTCGACGTTGTAGGTTGGGCCGGTGCCGTCATCGAATGAGGATGCCGCCACGCCTTCACTCAAAGTGCCTGCCAGTCCCGCCTGCAATGAGTAGGTGTTGGCATCGTCGGCGACGTAGGTCGCGCCGAGTGTGTTGCGAAAGAACGCGCGATCGCTGACCGTTCCTTGAGCATCGAGATCCCACCCAACTTCGGCACCGCTGACGAGCAAGCTGCCGCCACCGTTGAGGTAGTTGGCGACGAGCACTTGTTCGAGGCTGCTGAACGATTCGTCTTGCGTGCTCTCTTCGCCTAGCGACCAGACCACGGCGTCGTAGTTGGCTAGGGTCACGCGTCCAAGCTGCACGGCTTCATTGCTGGCCGCATCGAAGCCCAGTGAGTAGTTCGCGGCGCGGCGGCAAGAGTCGCCCAGTCGATGCAGATAGTCGCGCGTGTTCTCCGGGCCTTTAACCGTTCGGCCCAAGCGGTCGAAACCCTGTACCAACAGAACCTGTGCCGTCGCCAGATGGTCGGTGCCTGCGGTCAGGACCTCGGTCGGAAAGGAGCGGCCGCTCGCGTTCCACGCGCGCACGCGATACGAGGCCCACGAGTGCTGGGGTAGAGGTCCGGTGGACCAGTTGTTGGCGGTGACGTTGGCGACTTCGGTGAAGCCCTTGCCGTCCTGCGATTGCTCGACCGAGTAGTGCGTCGCTCCGACCGCAGGATCCCAGGCGATCCGTAGACCGCGGCTACCGTCTTGTTCGATGCGCAAGGCCGGCGGCGCTTCTGGCGGGAACGAAGCCAGTGGCGAAAAGTAGCGCAGCACGCCACGGGCATAGGCGCGTGCCACTAGGTAGCGCCACTTGGGATCGTGTAGGGACGTATGGTCGAGTGAACCCGGCGTGTCGTGAAACGCTAGCTCGACCAAGATGCCGGGCATCGTACTCAGCAGGCGCAGTTCGCCGAAGTTCGCGAGGAACTGGCCGCGATCGTTCCACGTCGCATTCCACTGGCTCTGCAAGTCACTGATGATTTGCGAGTGCACCGCGTTGCTCAGCGACGCCGAACCAGTCGTCGCGCCACCGCTGTAGATGAACGTCGACGTGCCAGCACCGCCGCCCGCATTTGTATGGACAGACAAGAACGCGTCGGCACCGCGCCACTCGGCGAAGCGTGGTCGCGCGGTGACGTCGTCACTACTGTCCTGCCCGGAGGTGGTGTCGTAGACACTGTTTGGCGCGCCTGCAAACTGCGTCCAGTAGCGCGCGCATTCGCGCCACCTTGCTTGGTTGCTAGTCGTTCCACCGCGCTGGATCGAGCCGACGCCGCCACCGAGTCGCATCGCGTCGGCGATGACGACGCCCGGACTTGGCGAGTAGTTGCTGAGTTCAAGGTGGGCGCCGGTGGCGGCGGCAAACCAGAAGTTGCCGAGGTGTGCCCAGGTCAGATTGTCGCGGGTTTGGTCGACAACCACGGTCGCGATGCCGCCCGCGTGGTGAACACGGTAGTTGGCTTCTGGAGTGCGATTGCCGCTGGCGCGAAACCAAGCGAACACGGGGTAGAGCCCATCCTTCGCGATTGGTAGTTGCCACTGCGCGGTGGCGGTTTCGATCGACGAGTTGCTCGCCACAAAGCGGTATGTCGAGTTTTGGTAGCCGGACGATGCCGAAGTCGACCAGCCGCCAGTTTCGCCGTAGGCCGGTGCCCCGAGGTCGTTGTCGATGATGGCGTCGACATCGCGTTCGCCATGTTCGCGGCACATGACAATGTCTGCGCCCATGTTCTGAAGCAACGGGATCAAGTAGCGGTTGCAGATTTCGGCCGTGTGAATGTCTTCGACCAGGCCGTCAATGACTCCGCGCTGCGTCGTCCAGCCAAGACTGCTATGCCAGTAGTAGCCATGCCCCGGTGAGACGGCGATGCGCTTGCCCTGCAGTGTGCCGAACGATGCCACAAGGCTGGATGGGGTCGAACTGCCGCCAACGCTCGTTACTGCAGGGAGGGTCGTGCTCCGTTTTAGCGCCGCGCCGAGTTCGCATCGCGTGCCATTCGCGTACTCGATGTAGATGGATACGCGCTGCACGCCGGGTGAACCGAGAGCCGTCTTATCAATCTGTTCGATCGCGTCTTCGAGGTGCGGCGAAGCGAGTAGGTCGTCTGACAATACGATGCGCGCCGTGTTGCCCTGGACCGTCGCGGCCACGCAGCGCGTGCCGCTTGGCAGGTGGCTGACGAATCCTTGGGCAACTTCGGCCGTAGATGGCCCGACGCACAAATGCCGCATGGCTGCCGGCAGCGTCGCATGCGTGGGCCCCAGCTGCGTCAGGTTGCGGTCGCGGAACCAGCGCACCTCCTGACAGCGTAGTTGTGCCAGACTCGACAAAGTGGCTGTCGCGAGGATGAAGGCACGGACCAGTGAGCGCATCGCATCATGCTAGCGAAAGCAACGCGGGTCTTCTTCGTTGCTCGCCGCGCAGTCTCGTATTGTGCAGCCGACTTCCTCCGCGCCGAACCGGCCATCCTTGCTAGAGTCGTTGCTATGGACTCGCTGCGCGAACGGTTTGACCGAGATGGCTTTGTTGGGCCCGTCGATGTGCTGTCAGTCGACGAAGTCACGCAGGTTCGTGATGCCGTTGTCGAGGTGATGGCTAATCTCGACCAACACCGTGACCGGCTCTACGAAGTGGAAGAGGCCTTCACCGATCGCCCCGGCGAAGTCGTGTGCCACTTCCTAGGTGGCTTCCGGGTGCATGACACGCTGCGCAAACTGATCGATCACGAAGCGATCACCAAGCGGTGTGCCGACTTGCTTGGCGTCGACCGCCTACGCTTTTGGCACGATCAGGTATTTGCCAAGCCGCCGGGCCATCCCGGAGTCGTGCCGTGGCATCAGGACTATTCGTATTGGACGCGCACCGAGCCGGTCTGCCACATCACCTGTAACTTGCTACTCGACGACAGTGACGAGCAAAGTGGCTGTCTACAGTTCTTACCCGGCAGTCATCGCTGGCCATTGCTACCTTCGCTACCGTTCGATTCGCCGTTGGAAGCGATTCGCGAACACCTGCCTGTTGGCGCGAAGTTCGAGCCCATTGCGGTGCCCGTGCGCGCCGGACAAGCTACCTTCCACCACAGCCACACCCTGCACGGCAGCGACCAGAACCGCAGTTCGCGCTGGCGCCGCGCAGTCGTCTGCAACTACATGGGCGCCGACGTCCGCGTGGCCGACGGCAGCAAGCCACTGCTGCGCGGCGTGCCGCTACTCGCGACCGGCGAACTAGTCTCCGGCGACAACTTCCCAATCGTGCTCGAGCAGCCCACCAGCTAGCCATTTGTCGGTACTGTGCCTGGACAAGAAACAGCAAACTCAAAACGTCCATGCTCAAGACCATCCTGAGTTGTCTGTTGCTCCTCGTTACCGCTCGTGGCCAAACAACGCACTTCGTTGGCCCGAACGGGCTGCCACAAATCCGTGATGCAATTGCCGCCGCAGCGCCGGGGGATGTGATCTTGGTTGAGGTGGGCTTCTACTGGAACTTCGACTTGCCGATTGGCGTGACGATCCGCGCAGAGATCGAAGGCACCGTTATCATCGGGCTCGACTTGACCACGGCACCAACTGCATGGGGTCAGCTATCGGGACGCCGCTGTTGGCTGTTCGGCGGGCCGCGCCCTTGCAGGTGGGTTCGCTGTTTGTGTTGCAATACCAGACCGTGGCCAACGGCTTCGTGATTACCTTCGTGCGCCCCGTGCTCATCGATACCACACTGTGGCTGCAGGGCGTGACTAGCTTGTCGTTGCCACTGCAACTCAGTCCGGTTGTCGGCGGCGTCGTGCGCTAGAACGCGACTTCAGTCCTTCGGCGAGGCAACCAACTCGCGGGAGGCTGCAAACACCGACTGCAAGATGGTCGTGAGTGCGGATCCTGGAAAGCCGTCCGTGGGCAGGTCGTGCAACAGCGTCTTGAGCATCGCTTGCTCACGAACCGGGTCGACGACAATCAGGTCTTCGTTCTGCTTGTGCGAGCCGATGCGTCGTGACAAGCGCGCGCGTTCTTGCAGCACGTTGAGCAACCGCTGATTGACGTCGTCCATCTGCTCGCGCAGGCGGTTGAGTTCTGGGTCGGTAATCATGATTACTTGCTCAGCACGCCGCGGGTGATCAGCCATCGCTTGCACAGTGTAGGCCAAGCTTCTGCGGCGTGGCCCTTGCCCAGTCCAATGCCGTGTCGGCCCTTCTCGAACAGGTGCATCTCGCACGGCACCTTGTGCTTTCGCAAGGCCAGGTAGTAGGCGACGCTGTTTTCTGGCGGTACGCCGCTATCTGCCGTTGTGTGCCACAAGAACGTGGGTGGGGTCGTCGCGTTGACCTGGCGATCGCTCGACATCTTCCCGACCAGTTCGGCAGACGGCTGCTTGCCAAGCAGATTGCGTTGTGACCCTTTGTGTGTGAATGGTTGTCCGAACGCGAGCACGGCGTAGCACAGCACCGAAAAGTCTGGCCGGCACGACTGCTGTTCGATTGCGTCCGTGGCCTTCGCGTCACCGCCGTCGTGGTGCACGCTGACGCTCGATGCCAAGTGGCCACCTGCCGAAAAGCCAAGCACACCGACCTTGCTTTGGTCGACACGCCAGTCCTTGTTGTGATGGCGCACGAGACGCATCGCACGCTGCACGTCTTGTAGCGGTGCCGGATGGCCATAGCCCTTGCCGCGGTGGCGGTATTCGAGAATGACGCCTGTCACTCCGATGCTGTTTAACCAAGCCGCGATCTGATGCCCTTCATGACCCATCGCGAGATGACCATAGCCACCGCCTGGACAGATCACGATGGCCGGCGTCTGGGCGGTGCCGCTGACCTGCGCTCGGTAGACAAGCACGCGCGGCTTGTCTTTGGCCGCGCTACCGAGGGCGCCGGGCGCTCCATCAGGCCATAGCAGGACTACCTCCGGTTGCTGTTTAGCTGCGGCCGGCTGCACGGGCACTACGTCTGGTGCCTGAACGATTCCGAGCGGCAATACAACCGAGACCAATAGGCTTGCGAGCATGTGAACAAGGATCACGCTCGGCGCCGCCCACAGCAAGCCTTACACGTGCGACTGTTACTTCTGTGGCAGGTGACCCGTCTTGACGAAGATGATCGTCTCCTCGGTTACGAACGGATGGTGGGCGCTCAAGTGGGGGCTGAGCATCCAGGTGCCAGTTGGATAGCGGCCGTGTTCATCTTCAAACGTGCCCGACAGCACGAAGACCTCTTCGCCGCCCCAGTGCCGATGCGGCTGGAAGCGTTCGCCCGCTGGCCAATGCACCAGCGCCGTGCCGCAATCGCCGATCGAGTGCAGCGGCTGCACCTTCAAGTTGCCTTGGCCTTCACGCCACAGTTCTTCGTTGAACATGGCGTGCACGATATCGCCGTCGTTGGCTGCGAACGGACCCGAGCGCACCAGCAGCGTGGCGCCGTTGCTCGTCGTGTTCTCCAGCGCGATGCCTGGCGGTTGCCGCGCGTAACTGTTCTTACTCAGGTTGCCCGCGCTCAGCTGCCACGTGCCGTCGCAAACCAGCACCTCCATGCCGCAATCAGCTGCTGCGGCGGGCAGGCTGCAGCCGGACCCAAGCCGGACCAGCGAGATCTCAAAGCCTGGGTCGCCCTCGCCCTGACTGCCAACGCCTGTGGCCAAGGCGATCCGATCGACGCCTGGTGCCTGCGCTTCCCACGCCATGGAGGCCGTGTCGGCGCGCTGGTGGATGGCTTCTGTCATGGCGCAGGACTCTACCGCAACCTTGGGGCAGGTGCTGTTCGTCAAGGTGATCGACTCTCCGGAAGACCAGCGCCACATAACGGACTGGTTCAAGACCGACGGCGAAGGCGTGTTCGTGATGGATCCCGCGTCGCCGGGCTGAGCCGAGATGCGGTTGTCGCGAGACGGTGCAGCGGTGGTTGGGGTGATTGCCGCCGAGGCCAAGGAGACGGTCGAGCTGACCCTGCGGTTGCCGCAGGGACGCAACTTGCACGGGCCTTACACGCACGCTGATGGGCTTGCTCTACCATGCTGTAATGGTTCATGGTCTGGTTCGGACGTCGTTGGTTGTGAGTCTCGCCGCCGCGGCGTTGCTCGCACAACAGCAAAAGCATGACTGGGCGCAGTGGCGTGGACCGAACGCGACTGGAGTAGCTGTCGATGCCGATCCGCCGACGAAGTGGAGTGAGAAGGAAAACATCCGTTTCAAACTCGAGTTGCCAGGCGTTGGCTATGGCACGCCAGTCATCGTCGGCAACCGCATCTACTTGACGACCGCGATCGAGGTCGGCGCGAAGGTGGTGGCCGTTCCCGACAACGCGCCCGGCGCGCACGACAACGCGAAGGTCACCCGTCGCCATGCGTTTGTTGCGTTGGCGATCGATCGCCAGAAGGGCAAGATCGTCTGGCAGAAGAAGCTGCACGAACAGTTGCCACACGCGGGCTTCCACAACAGCAGCGCCCTTGCGTCGGCGTCAGTCGTTACCGATGGCGAACTGATCCTCGCCTACTTCGGTTCGTACGGTCTGTACTGCCTCGACAAGGATGGCGAGTTGAAGTGGCAGAAGGACTTCGGCGACATGCAGATCAAGCATGGCCACGGCGAGGGCTGCACGCCGGTGTTGCATGGCGACACCGTGGTCGTCAACTGGGACCACGAAGGCCAGTCGTTCATCGTGGCGCTCAACAAGCGCACCGGCGAACAGATCTGGCGCAAGGATCGCGATGAAGTCACGTCTTGGGCGACTCCCCTTGTGGTCGAAGTCGACGGCAAGCAACAGTTGATCGTCAGCGGCACCAAGCAGATCCGCGCCTACGACCTGAAGAATGGCGAGGTCATCTGGTCGTGCCGCGGCTTGTCGAACAACGTCGTCGCGTCGCCGGTGTCTTCCAATGGCATGCTCTACGCTGGCAGCAGCTACGTGAAAAAGCGCATGCTCGCGGTGCGGCTCGCCGGAGCCACAGGTGACATTACCAAATCCGACCACGTGGTCTGGCGCCGCTCCGCGCGCACGCCGTATGTGCCATCGCCGCTTTTGTATGGCGACTGGCTCTACTTCCTCAATCACTACCAAGGCTTCTTGGCGCGCGTGCATGCGAAGACCGGCGAAGAACCGAGTCGGCCGCTGCGGTTGCCGGGCATGCGCGAGATCTACGCGTCGCCGGTTGGAGCGGCGGGCCGCATCTACATCACCGACCGTCAAGGGGCGACGTTGGTGATCAGCCACAGCAACGACAAGGGCAAAGACAAGCCACAACTGCTGGCGCACAACCTGCTCGAAGACAGCTTCAGCGCTTCGGCCGCGATTGTCGGATCGGAGATCTACTTGCGCGGAATGCGCTACCTGTATTGCATCGCCAAGCCCGTGAAGAAGCAGTGACAATTGCAGGGGTGGCTCCGGCCGGTTACGACCGCTAGTCACCAATGACCGACCGCCCGCACAAACCCGAAGTTCTCGCGCCCGCTGGTTCGATCGATTCGTTGCGCGCAGCGCTGTGGAACGGCGCCGATTCGGTCTACTTCGGCCTGCAAGATGGCTTCAACGCGCGGGCGCGTGCTGCCAATTTTTCGCTGAAGTCGCTGCCTGAAACCGTCGCTCGCATTCATCGCGCTGGCGCGCGCGCCTACGTGACGCTGAACACGCTGGTGTTCGAACCGGAATTGCCGGCGCTCGAGCGTGTCGTTCGCGCGATCGCCGAATCTGGGGTCGATGCATTGATCGTGCAGGATCCGGCCGTGTGCTTGATCGCTCGCGAGATCTGTCCGCAACTCGAATTGCACGCGAGCACGCAGATGACGATCGCCGAACCGATGGCGGCGCCGTTCGCGACGGGGCTCGGGGTGACGCGCATTGTGGTGCCGCGAGAACTGTCGGTGTCGGAAATCGAAACCTTTGCCGCTGGGACCGACGCCGAACTCGAAGTCTTTGTGCACGGGGCCTTGTGTGTGTCGTGGAGTGGTCAGTGTCTGACTAGCGAGGCATGGGGTGGTCGTTCGGCCAATCGCGGCCAGTGTGCGCAAAGTTGTCGCATGCCCTACGAACTGGTCGTCGATGGCGAGGTGCGCCCGCTGGGCGATGTCGAATACCTGCTGAGCCCCAAGGACTTGTCGGGTGCGCGTGCCGTGCCGGAACTGTTGAAGGTGCCGGTGCACGGTCTGAAGATCGAGGGCCGGCAGAAGGGACCGCAATACGTGGCGACTGCGGTTGGCGGCTATCGCCGTTGGGTCGATGGCTTGACCGATGGCAGCGACCGCAAGACCGTCGAGCGGCAACTTGCGGATGACCTTTTGAAGATGTCGCTGTCGTACACGCGCGGCTTCTCGGATGGGTTCTTTGGTGGCAGCGACCACCAGACGTTGGTCGAGGGTCGCTTCCCGAAGCACCGCGGTGTGTTCGTTGGGCGGGTGCTGCGGGTCGAAGGCAACTTGGTCATCGTTCGCGATAGCGGGGATGGTCGGCCGTGGACCGGCGGCGCAGGTTTGGCGGACCGTCCGGACGCTCCGACTGGCGAGCGAACCCAACAGTTGCCCGATGCCGGCGATGCTGCACCGCTGTCGTTGGTGCCTGGCATGGGCGTCGTGTTTGACCAAGGTCATCCCGAAGACAAGAACGAGCCTGGCGGGCCGCTGTTCACGGCGCAGAAGCGCGGCGACGAGTGGCATATTGGCTTCGGCAGGCCCGGCCCGGACTTGTCGCGCGTGATGGAAGGTGACCGCGTGTTCGCCACCAATGATCCGGCTCTCGCCAGTGCGGCGGTGCGGCCGAGTCGCGAAGGCGCCGACGAGCCGGATGGTCGCAACGCGGTCGATCTGGTGGTCGTCGGAGAGCTCGGCAAAATGTTGTCGGTGACCGCGCAATGTGGCCCGCACGTTGCCTCGGCGAGCACGGAGTCGGCTCTGCAAGCAGCGCGCCGCGGCGGTCTCGACGCGGAACTGCTATCCGGCAAGCTCGCTGGCTTTGGCGGCACGCCGTTTCGGTTGGGCAAGTTGGATCTATCTGGGTTGGCTGCCGGGATGCACGTTCCCGCAAGCGAACTGAAGGACGTGCGCCGCCGTTTAGTCGCCGATCTACAACCGTTGATCGAGCGAGGTCCGGTGCGCGAGGTCTCTGCCGAGCCCGCCATCGAGCGAGTCGCGGCGCGGTTAGCGGCGCCGTTAGCGGCGCCGTTCGCGGCGCCGTTAGCGGCGCCGTTCGCGGC
>JBNMND010000020.1:0-32110 GCA_051274975.1 Planctomycetota bacterium
GATCGGCATGAGTGGCCTGCTCGTCAAGTCGACGGTGGTGATGAAGGAGAACCTCGAGTTGATGAACTCGCGCGGCATTACGACGCCGGTCATCTGCGGTGGCGCTGCGCTCAACCGCGCCTTCGTTGAGCAAGACCTCGCAACTGCCTACGGCAAGGGCACGGTCTACTACGGCAAGGATGCGTTCTCCGGTCTGTATGTCATGGATGAGCTTACGGGTCGGGGGGCGCCACCATCCGACAAGCCAAAGTCGACCAAGCCACCTGTCGCCGATGGCGTCACCGTGACGAACGATGGCGCCAACAAGCGCATCACCAGCCATCGCCGCATGACGCGCGCGGAGAAGGATGAGATGCTCAAGCACGCCTTCACCGAATACGCCGACAGTGGCGTCGAGCCGGCCGCAGTGATTCCGACGCCGCCGTTCTGGGGGCCAGCCGTGATGACGCCGGAAGAGCTCGACCTGGGCACGGTCCTGCAATACGTCAACAAGAAGGCGCTCTATCGCCTGCAGTGGCAATACAAGCAGGGCAAGCGCGAGCAGGCTTCCTACGACAAGTTCATCGAGCAGACGGTCGAACCGCGCTTCCGTGAGTTGGTCAAGAAGGTGATCGTCGATAAGACGCTCGAGCCGCGCGTCGTCTACGGCTACTGGCCTTGCTACAGCGATCGCAACGCGCTGGTCATCCTCGATCCTAAGGATCGCAAGACCGAGGTGACGCGCTTCGAGTTCCCGCGCCAGCCCGGTGGTCGTCGCATGTGTCTGTCGGACTTCTTCCGCAAGAAGGACAGCGGCGAGCTCGATGTTGCCGGCTTCTCACTGGTCACGATGGGCGCGATCGCAACGACCGAGAGTGATCGCTTGTTCCGCGAGAACCGCTACGACGATTACCTGCACTTCCATGGCCTGTCCGTCGAAGGCGCCGAAGCGTTGGCCGAATACTGGCACAAGCGCATGCGCCAGCAGCTCGATATCGCCGCCGCAGATGCGCCGGACATCAACGACCTGTTCAAGCAGAAGTACCAAGGCAGCCGTTACTCGTTCGGTTACCCAGCGTGTCCGAACATCGAAGACCAGGACAAGCTGCTGCCGTTGCTCGAAGCGTCGCGCATTGGCGTGTCGCTGAGCGAAGAGCACCAGTTGGATCCGGAGCAGAGCACGTCGGCAGTCATCTGCCACCACCCGGACGCGAAGTACTTCAACGTGTCCGTGACCCGCTAGGTCGCGGTCGGAGTGACTAGCGCGAGGCGCTAGCGTTTCTCAAGCATCGGTGATGCGCTTCTCTAGATCGCGCACCTTGCTTTCGAGCCTCCGCACGTCGCTCTGCGTGCTGTTCAACTTGCTGCGGACCTCGCTCGCCTTGTTGCGGGCTTGGTTGCCGGCGCCGGTGGCAACGATCAGAGCGATGACGGCGATGATCGTCGTGCCGCAGCCGGCGCCCCCTCCAGCTTGTGTATGTGGTGCTGGGCCGCCCCTCATGCGCCCACGTTAACCGGCAGCACGGCTCGCGTCAGTCGCCGTCGCGCTCGACCTGGATCACTTCCACCGGGCAATCGCCAGCGGCCTGATTGATGTCGTCGCTGAGTGGGCCAAAGTGCGCCGCGGCATCCGGCTTGATGACGCAGTCCTCGTCGTCCGGCACTTCGAAGACCTGAGGCACGATGTCCTCACAGAGCTTGCATGAGATGCAGCCCTCTTCGATCCAGACTTTCTTGATGGGGGTGTCAGTCACGGTGCGTTTCGGGGCGGACATCTTGGGACGAAGGGCCCCAACTGGCAAGAGCCATCACCTGGCCTACTTCGAAAACGCGTCGATCGCCGCCTGCAAGTGGGCTCTGGGGACGTGCACCGTGACGTTTCGTTCTGTCGGCAGAATCTGCGCTGGCGTCACCAGGTCGCTGGTCGAGAACCAATACGCGAGTGCCCCGGCGAGAACGAGCACGGTGAGGACCAACAGGGTGGGGGTGCGTATGAGGAGGGCAGGAGAGCGGTGGCTACCTTTAGTCTTCGACCCGTGGCTTAAGGGTGCGTCAGGGTGATCCGTGAGTCGGTGCCATGGTTTGCGCCCGTGATATGGGGCAAGGGCTGGTTCCCAAGGCTAGATCCGCGATACTGGTCCGCGATGACGATGAATCGAGGGCAATGGAGAGCAGGCGCGGTGCTGCTGGCAGCCTCAGTTTTGTTCGGGTGCAGTGGCAGTAGTGGCGGTTCACCGTCCGCCGTTGCGACGATCACTGCGACAATTCCTCCGGACGGCACGGTGGATGTGGCGCCGGACACGATCATTAGGTTCGTGTTGTCGGATAGCAGTTCCGTTCTCAATGCCAGCGCGTTGGTCATCACCGATGGCGGCAACACGTTGCCAGGCGCGCTCCGGCAGGTCGATGGTTCGAACGCGTGGACGTGGACTCCGAACAACGAGTTGCCGCGCGGTTGCGAGATCAAGGTCGGCCGCACCCCGAATGCGGGGGTGCCGAGCGTCGTGCAAGTGTTCTCGACGTTCACTGTGCGCGACAGCGCCGTGACTCAAGAGTTCGAACTGGCCGGTGAAGCGCCTGGCTTCTCTCTTAGCTGGCCGAACGGTCGTCGTGCGGTCGTTGCCGCTAGCGGCAACGTGTTCGAGGTGACGTCGACTGGACTCGTGCAGCGTTTCGTTGTCATGCATCCCGGTGCTCGCGCGTTCGGCGATGGAGACTTCATCTGCGAAGAAGACGTCGGCTCGGTTCACTACTGCGTGCGCGGCAATCTCGATGGGTCGATCACGCGAGTCCCAACACCATTCAGTGTCGCCATCGGCGAGAACAACGCGAACGGCGATGTCGTCGCGCATGTCTCGTCCGATGTTGGCATGCCGCAGAACTGGGGGCTTTGGCGTTGGATGCAGGGCAACGCGGCTTTCATGTTCGCTGGTTCGGTGATTAGCGCAGGCGTCGGGGATACACCATCGATTCAGTCAGATGGCACGGTGTCGCTGGCGTATTCCTTGGCCGATCGCGTGCGTCTGTCGCGATTCGCAGTTGGCGACGTCGTCGGTGAGCATCATGAGGTGTTAGTCGAAGGTGGCGGCGCTCAGTTTGACTCGGCCGATGATGGCACTGGCTTGCTTGCATACTCGACGTATGCGCCGGGCACCGCGACGAGCGTGCCTCGCGTGAGTGTGCACGTCGCGCGCTACACGCCGGGCTCCGGATTGCAGGTCTTTCCGGTTGAGGTCGCAGGTCGGGATCAAGGCCTTCCTCCTGCTGGGGTCCAGTTCTTCTTCCGTCTTGATGGCGTGCGGGTGGGGGAACTCGGGTCGGGGTGTGTGCTGATTGCGCATGGTTCGTCGCAAACCATTGGGCTTCCCGGTAACGGGCCACCAACTCCGAGTGCCTCGACGTTCCACGAAGTCGTGCGAGTTGAGCCCGGTGATCGCCTGGCACCGTCGGTGATGTATCACTACACGATTGGGCAACAACCGATGGAGCGCAGCCTTACCCACATCTCGCCGGCTCGTGCGGCAGTGTGGTCGGTGTCGGACTTCTGGGGACCGGGTCAAACCTGGTGGTTGCGTTCGCGCCCGGACGACGTGAGCTTGTCAGTCATCTATAAAAACGCACCCCAAGTCCTGCCGTGGGGGCCGTGGTGCTTCTCCTTTGATGACAGTGGCCGCGGCATGATAGCGCTGACCGAAGTCTCGCTAGACAACCCGTCGATGCGTGTCGTTGTCTTGAATTGAGCGCCGTGAATGGAGTTTCGGGCCTAGCCCAGATCGAACAGCAGCGCTTCGACTTCGGAACCTGCTTCGATCACAATCGGTCCTGCGGTCTCTGTGTTGGCGCCGTCGCCGGCTTGTAGTTGTGCATCACCGACGCGCAATTCGCCTGCAATCACTTGCAGCCACATGGCGCGACCGCTCGTGACTTCGTGCTCGATCGACTTTCCAGCAGCGAGTCGCAGGCGCCGAACGATCGCATCCGAATGGATGACCGCACTGTCGTTGCGCCCGTCCGGTGAGATCACCACGACGTCGTTCGCAGACTTCGTCTCCGCGTTGGGCTTCCACTCGGTATAGCTCGGCGTCAAACCCTGCTCGCTTGGCTCGATCCAGATCTGCAGTAGATGCAGGTCTTCGGTCTCACTCGGATTGAACTCGCTGTGGGTCACCCCAGTGCCGGCGCTCATCAACTGGATCTCGCCTGGCCTGAGCACGCGCTGATTACCCATGCTGTCCTTGTGCGCAATGGCGCCGGACACGATGACACTGAAGATCTCCATGTCACGGTGCGGGTGCGTGCCGAAGCCCATGCCCTTCTCGATGACGTCCTGGTTGATGACACGCAACGAACGGAAACCCATGTGCTGTGGGGCAGAATATTCCGCGAAGCTGAACGTGTGGTGGGTGTCCAGCCAGCCATGGTTCTGGTGGCCTCGCTCGTTCGATTTACGGATGGTCAGAGTCATTGGGATAGTCTGCAGGCGCGCGGCGAGGTGCGGAACCTCAGGTATTGGACCAACCCACGTAGCTTTGCAAGGTACCGGCTGTGCCGTGAGTGCGCCGCCATGCAGATCCAGGCCAGCACGCTATGCTGCCACAAATAGACTTGTCCAAAGGTGTGTTCTATCTGCCGGGCGAAGGCAGCGAGCGGCAGTTGGTCGACCTGTTCGTCGCCGACAAGAGCGCAGATGTCACGATCGAATCGGCGGCTGTGGATGATGAAACGCCGCTTGCCGACCGTCTGCAGATGATCGCCAACGAGCTCGACCGTCACAAGCGAGCGATCACCGGCGGCATCCTGCTGATCGGTGGTGCCGTGGCCGTCGCCAATCCGTTGCTCGGCGTTGGCATTGCCGCGAAGGCGATCACCGATACCTACGGTGACGCCGACGGTGAGAGCGTCGCACCGGACTTCTAGTTTGGGCCGGAGAATCGCAAGTGTTCGAGACCCTGAAGATCTTGGCGAGCCGCGCGGTGGTCAACTAGAGCGCTAGAACACGCCGTGAATGAACGTGAGGCGGTTTGAGCTGCTCGGTTCCCATAGCGGGCCGCCGCTGGTTGCTTCGATCTGCAGGGCTTGCAGGTACACATTGATGCCAGCGAGCGCGTTGTTGTTGGGGACGGGTTGCGAGTAGCACGCCACGCCTGCTGTGGGTATCGCGATCATGAATGTGATGCGGGAACGGCTTCTGGCATTAGTTCCCAAATACTTGTGCCTCTTAGTGGAAGGCTGCAACGGCTAGTCTGCGCCCGACACCATCGTCGCGACATCTACCCCCGCTGCCGCGAGGCACCACTATGCACCACGCCTTCTCACGCTCTTCTGTTTCGTCGTCGCTCTTGTCGCTGGCCGCGTGCTTCGCGGTCGCTTCGTGTGGCACCGCACCCGACACTCATGTGCAATTGGGAGCGCAAGACCCAGAGGCGCAGGAGCCCGGTGCCCAGCAATCTAGCGGCCAGGACCCATCGCCCGGAGAGGGGCATGCTGATGTCGTCATCGACAAGGCATCGCACGCGAGCTTGGATCTCGGTGCAGCCAATACTGGTATTAGCTTTGGCAACTCGAAGAACTGGTCCGGCCTTCGCTTCAATTGGCGCGATTGGGATGCTGAGAGCGTTAACGGCTTCAACCTGACCCTGTGGTCGCCACGTGGCTACGGCATCGATGAGTTCCAAGGCATCGCCGTCGGTATCGCGCCAGCAGCGCGAAACAGTTCAGGCCTGCGCGCCGGGCTCGCTACCGTCAGCGACAATTCGAACGGCATTGAGGTTGCGGCTATCGCGGCCGTGTCGAAGGGCAATACCAAGGGCATTCGCGCTGCCGGCTTAGCAACTGTTGCAGAAGGCTCGTCGGATGGCATCGGTCTGGCCGGTATCGCGACGATTACTGAGGGTCGTTCGCGTGGCCTGCACGTGGCTGGTATCGCAACGGTCTCCGAAGGTGGTATGCAGGGTATTCACGCTGGTGCGATTGCGACGGTGTCGGGCAAGGACATGATGGGCTTGCAGATTGGCGGCTTCGCGGCCGTCGCGGAAGGCAGCATTAGCGGCATCAGTGCAGCGGGTTTCGCTGTGGTCGGCGAAGGCAACATTACGGGGCTGAGTGCCGGTGGCCTCGCTACGGTTGCCGGCAAGGACATGCTTGGCGTGCAAGTCGCCGGTCTCGTAACGGTCGCCGAAGGCAGTATGGCCGGGGTTTCGGTTGCGGGTGTCGCTGTAGTTGCCGAGCAAGACCTGGCCGGTTTGCACGCTGCCGGGCTCGCGACGGTAAGCGAGGGCACGATCCTTGGGATTGGAGTGAGTGGCTTGAGCACCATCAGTGAGAAGAGCATTACTGGCATCGAGGCAGCAGGCCTCGCGATAGTTGCCGACGAGGGAGTGCGTGGCATTGGCGTTGCGGGCTTGTTGCTGGCGGACACGAAGCACGAGCCGTGGGCCTTCATGCCGCGCGGCCCGGACGTTGAGGAAAGTTCAAGTTCGAACAACCGTGGCATTCTGGTCGCTGGGTTGCGAGCAGATGCTTCGAGCGTCGAAGGCATCACCATCGCTGGCTTGGTCAACCGCAGTCACGACTTTGACGGCGTTGGCATCTCGGCGCACAACTCGGTTAGCGGCATGCAGCGCGGCTTGCAAGTTGGCGTCTTTAACTACGCCGAGGACCTGTGCGGCGTGCAGGTGGGGTTGCTCAACTACGTGCCGAGCAACCCGTGGTATCTGCGTTGGATGCCGCTGGTGAACTTCCGCTTTTAGTCGCGGCGCTGCTAGCTTGGCAGGGCGCGCGCCGCGCTACGGCGTCGGCGCGCACTCGATCATCTCATCGAGCATCGGGTGTTCCGGCGCGTCTTTGCGCCAAGCCATCACGATCGGGAACGTGATGCGCGGCTTGCCCCACGGATACGCGGACAGTCGTCTGCCCTTTGGCCCATCGGGATCAAGGCTCGGCACCAGCGACCAGCCCAGTCCCGATTCGACGTAGCCGAGGATCGTGTCGGCCGTGTCTAAGCCAATCGCCGAAGTTGGCGTGATGCCGTGCATCGCCAAGGCCTGTAGTTGCAGAGCGTACTGGTGGCTGCCCATGGGATAGCTCAAGAACGGCATGTCGTTGAGTTCTTCGAGCTTCGGCCGGCCGCGTTTCGGCGCGCGTTCACGCGGCACGACCAGGCAGGCGTGCACTGTGGCGATCAATTGCGTGGCGATGTCATCGGGGATCTCCGGGATGTGCGCAATCAGCACGTCCGCCGCACCCTTTCGCAGGATGTTCAAGTCCACCTGAATCAGTTCCTGCAATTGCAGTTGCGCCTTCGGCCGCTTCTTGCGCAGCATCATCAGCCAGCTAGGTAGCAGTTGGCGAATCAGCAGCGACTCAGCATGGATGGTCAACGACCCATCGAAGTCACCCGTGCGAACGTTGTCGATCACGCGCGGCAAGTCGCGAAAGAACGGCGTGATGAACTGCATCAAGTGTTCGCCAGCTGGAGTTGCCTGCATGCGATCCTTGCCAACTCGTTCCAACAACGTTGCCCCAATCTCCGCCTCCAACTTGCGCACCTGCTGATGCAACGCAGGTTGCGTAATCGGATACGGCGCCGCCCGAGCCGCCTTGGCATACCCACCCTCGGTCGCCACAAGATGAAACCCAGCCAAACGATGCAGATCGACCATGAAGCCCAGCTTAACGTGTTGGTACGGTGCCAGGCACGGAAACAACCTGTTCGCCCTCGCTTGAACCGAGAGCGTTCTCGTCTTGCGACGACCCGGTAGGCGCCCGGTGAGAGCGGAGCGAAATCGATTCGATTTCTGTGCCGCCGGTGGCGTGCCAAGACGTTGCTTCTATGCCTGGCAACGTACTGGCATCTAGCCGATTTCTAGAGCTTGGTGGATCAGGATTCTGATGTGTAGAAGAGGGTTGTGCACGCGACCAGGATGGCGAGTAGGCCACCCAGCACGTTGCGCCACTTCCAGCCATAGCAGCTGCCGATGGTGAGCACGGCATAGTTGTCGTGCATGGCTTGGCTCACCCAGAAGTGGAGGTCCGGTGAGATTCGAATCAGGATCTGCAACGGTGACCCCGGTGAACAGCATCATGTGGCTGATTCAGAACAGGCTGACTACCAAGGTCTCCGCGAAGTGCTGTTCCCCAAGGCTCTGGGGCAAGCTCTCAATCAGCGCGTTGCCGGCGCGTCTCGTGGCGTAGACTGCTAACCCTCTTGGCAACGGCCTCTTGGGGGTGTCGTTGAGGTGTTTCCAGTAATCGTAAAGCTGAGCTTAACGGTGGTGTCGCCATAAATAGCGCCCCGAATCTGATGGGGCTGGCGATAGTTCCCCGTGTCGAGTTCGCCACAAGTGCCTGTCATGACTACCGAATCCAAGTCCAAACCGTTCCCCATGTCGTCGCTGTTGACGGCTCAGTTCTTCGGCGCGTTCAACGATAACGCGTTCAAGATGATCATCACGTTGATCGGGATCGCGGCTGTCAAAGACAGCGGCGAGCTCGCGCAGCAAGAGGTGACGCGCAACGTGATGGTCGCGCTGACTCTGCCGCTGATGCTTGGCTCGATCCCGGCAATGGTCTACGGCGACCGCGTCTCCAAGCGCAGTCTCATCGTTTGGACCAAGTTCGCCGAAGTCTGCCTGATGGCGCTCGGTGCGTTCGTCTTGTGGAGCGAGCCAGAAGGGTGGTCGCCCTACCTCGTGCTGATCGGCATGGGTCTGCAGAGTGCGATGTTCGCGCCTGGCAAGTATGGCCTGCTGCCGGAGGTGATGAGTCAGGACAAGCTGACGAGTGCGAACGGCAAGTTGGAGGCGGCGAGCTTCTTGGCGATCATCCTCGGCACGGTTGCCGGTGGCCTGTTGCTGCAGACCTTCAACTCACTGGGTGGTGTCGCTGAGGGCGGCGCAACTTCACCATTGGTATGGCTCGCCGGCGCGATCCTGACGATCTTCTCGGTGTTCGGGTTCTTGGCGGCGCTGCGGTTGCCCAAGGTGCCAGCGAGCGGTGGTGGAGAACCGGCCAGGGTCGTCATCGCGACCGCATGGAGGTCCGTGCGCAAGGACCGCATCCTGTGGCGTGCGACTCTCGGCACGATCGCCTTCTGGAGCATCGCCAGCCTGCTTGGGCAGGACATGATGATCTACGGCAAGAACGTGCTCGGATTCGAGGACAAATACGCCGGGTTGCCGTTCGCGTTGTTCGCCGTTGGCGTTGGCGCCGGCTCGCTGCTGGCAGGTCGCATGTCGCGTGGCCGCATCGAGACGGGCTTGGTGCCACTCGGTGCCATCGGCTTGGCGTTGTCGACTGCGATCATGGGCTTGTTTGCGCCCGGCACGATCGGCACGTTCGCATTGATGATCATGCTCGGTGTCTCGAGTGGCTTGATCGTGGTGCCGCTCAACTCGCTGGTCCAATGGCGCGCGCCCGCAACTTGCCGCGGTGCCGTGATCGCCTTCGTTAACATGGTGTCGTTTGCCGGCATGATGATTGGCAACTTCGGTTGCACGTGGTTCTGTGCCGCCGGCCTTGACAGTGCTGACATTCTGCTGGCCGTCGCGGTTGTGACGTTGGTCGCAACAGTGTGGGCGGTTTGGTTGTTGCCAGACGCGCTGCTGCGCCTGGTCATCGTCATGGTTGCGCACACGCTCTACCGCGTCCGCATTGTTGGCGCGACGAATGTGCCAAAGACTGGCGGCGTGATGCTGGTGCCCAACCACGTCTCGTTCCTCGATGGTCTGTTCTTGTTCGCGTCAACCGATCGGCCGATTCGCTTTGTAGTCGAGCAGCACTGGTACGACCGTCGGCTGTTGAAGCCGTTCATGAAGGCACTCGGTGTCATTCCGATCAGTGGCGCCGGCGGTGCTCGCGACGTCTTGCGGGCGCTGCGTGATGCCGGCAAGGCACTCGACGATGGCGAAGTGGTGTGCATGTTTGCCGAAGGTGAGATCAGTCGTATGGGCAGCACGCTGCCGTTCCGCGGCGGTCTGAATCGCATCGTCAAGGGTCGCAACGCGCCAATCATCCCGGTGCATCTCGGCCGCGTCTATGGCTCGTTCGGTAGCTCGCGCCAAGGTCGCCTGAAGTGGTTGCCGACCAAGATCCCGTGCCCCGTTACGGTGTCTTTTGGCGAGCCGATGTCCAACGAGGTGCGTCCCGATGAGGTTCGCGGCGCCGTCGAGAGCCTCGCCGAAGGAGCGTCGCGTCTGAGCGCCGATGAGTTGCAACCACTGCACTTCGCGTTCGTCAAGCGCGTGCGGCGGGCGCCATGGCGTCACTGCTTGGGCGATAGTCAGGGCAAGAAGTTGTCGCGCGGTGCATCGCTCGCCGGTGCCGTGGTGTTGGCGCGTCGCTTGCGTCCGCGCTGGGGTGACCAGCAAAACGTCGGCATCATGTTGCCGCCGTCGATCGGTGGCGCGCTGGCCGCGTTCGCCGCCAGCATGTCCGGTCGCACGTCGGTGTCGCTCAACTACACCGTTGGGTCGGCGGCGATGAAGTCCGCGGTGTCCCAGGCGGGTTTGACCTCGCTGGTTACGTCAAAGGCCTTCTTGGAGCACCTGCCGAAGGAGGTGATCGAAGGCTTGGAAGGGCTAGAGATGATCTTGCTCGAGGATGTGATGCAGGGGGTGTCTGCGTTCGAGCGCGTTGGCGGTTTGCTGCGCGCGTTACTCTTGCCAATGGCCATGCTCGAGCGTTCGTGCGGTGCGAAACGGCGCGTCACTCGCGATGACTGCGCCGCGATCTTGTTCAGCAGTGGCAGTACGGGCGAACCCAAGGGCATTGTGTTGACGCACAAGAACTTGCAGGCCAACTGTGACGCGATTGCGCAGGTCGTGCCGTCAGATCACACCGACAAGTTGGTCGGCGTGCTGCCGATGTTTCACTCGTTTGGTAATTTGGCGTTGTGGTATGCCGTCGGTCAGGGAGCTGGCATCGTGTTCCATCCCAATCCCCTTGAGGCCGATGCTGTCGGCTACTTGGTTGCCACCAACCAAGCCACCGTGCTGATCGCGACGCCGACGTTCTTACAGCTCTACAACCGGCGCTGCGAGCCGGGTCAGTTCGGTTCCCTGCGGTTGGTGCTGACCGGCGCGGAGAAGCTGACCGATGAGTTGGCGGATGCCTTCGCGGACCGCTTTGGTCTGCGTCCGATCCAAGGCTACGGCGCGACGGAGTGTTCGCCGGCGATCTCGGTTGGCGCACCGGGCTACCGTGCAGCTGGCTTCTATCAGTCCGGTTCACGTCGTGGCTCGGTCGGTCGACCGCTGCCTGGTGTGACGGTCAAGATTGTCGATCCCGACACGCGCGAACTGATGCCAATGGGCGAAACGGGCATGGTGCTCGTGCGCGGCGCCAACGTCATGCAGGGTTACCTCGGTCGCGACGACCTGACCGAAAAGGCGATGCACGATGGCTGCTACATCACTGGCGATATCGGCCGCATGGATGCAGACGGCTTCCTGTTCTTGACGGATCGCTTGTCGCGGTTCAGCAAGATCGGCGGCGAGATGGTGCCGCACGGTGCGATCGAAGATCACTTGCAGGAGTGCACGTCGCGTCACGACCGCGCCTTCGCAGTCTGCGGGATCCCCGATGAACGCAAAGGCGAACGGTTGGTGGTGCTAACGACGTTGCCGGAGTCGGCGATCCCCGACGTGCTCGACCTGATGGCGCGGCGCGGTTTGCCGGCGTTGTTCTTGCCGCGCAAGAATCAGTTCGTGCACGTTGAGCAGTTGCCGATATTGGGCACCGGCAAGCTCGACTTGCGCAAGGTGAAGGAAGTGGCGCTCGCCGCGGATCGGGAGGTTCACGATGTTGACATCGAATAGCAACCAGGCCGAAGCCACTGAGGTTACGCCGAGCCGGTCGGCGGCAGCGTCCCTGCAGGCTGTTGCCTCGTTCGCTTTGCTGGTGCTGATTGGAGGCATTGTTTTGGGCTACTGCGCAGGCGCTCTGGTCGGGCACGCGGAATATCCGCGTCGGGCCCGGACATTCGTTTGATGAGAGGTGTCTCTGACATCCTCGGGGCCCTGATCTGCGGCTTGATCGGAGTCGTGGCCGTGCCAATTGCGCGTTGCCGGCATCAGCGCAATAAACGTGCATTGGAGGATTCGCTGCCTCGTTCTACGGTGGGCGCCAATCGTTAGAATCCACTGCTCATCGAGGCGCTGACCTGTGCGCGATGTTTGATGAGCACTTCGGCGAGAACTAAGTCATGGTGAAACTACTAGTCATTCCGGGCTCTGCCCGCCGCGCTGCATTCTCCAAGCAATTGGCCAAGGCAGTTGCCAGCTCGGCTCCAGAAGGCGCGTCAATCACCGTGGTCGATCTGGCGGACTACGCCATGCCGATCTACGACGGCGACCTTGAGGAGGCGGAAGGCCTTCCCGAAGGAGCGATCAAGCTGCGCGAAGTGGTCAAGCAGCACGATGCCTTGCTGTTCGTGTCGCCGGAATACAACTCGTCGATTCCAGCGTTGTTGAAGAACACGATCGATTGGTTGTCGCGTCCGTACGCTGCTGAGCCAAAGGTGCCGGTTTGGCCGGGCAAGGTCGCTGGTTTGCTGTCGAGTTCGCCCGGCGGCCTCGGCGGCATGCGCGCCTTGGTGCACCTGCGCCAGATCCTGATGAACGTCGGCATGCAAGTCGTGACTGAGCAGTTCGCTCTGGGCACTGCGCATGAAGCATTCGCCGAAGACGGTTCGCTCAAGAGCGATCGCCATCGGGCCGGCGTCGACAAAGTCGTGTCGAGTGTCGTGCGGATGTCGACGGCGCTAGCAGGTCGTTGAAAGACTGCTCCAGCTGCCAGTCTCGCGCCAATCGCTCCTGTCGGCGACCAAACCGTTCTTCAACAGCCTGCTAGCCAAGTAGCACGGACTGCGGCAGCATGTTCGCATGCTGCGCGCCTTGACCGTGTTGTTTGTTTGCCTGCTAGCCAAGGCCGCGATTTGTCAGGGATCGGCGGAGGACTATCGCCGCGCGACCGACCTGCTTGCCAAGTGGTTGAATCTTGGCGTCGCGTTCAACCCCGACATCCACTGGGCGTCCGACGGCTTGTGGTATGCGAATGGTCGCGGCGACCAACGAGAGTTCGTGCGGGTCACTCGCGACGGCAGGGTGCGTCGAGGGCGCGATGCGAAGATCCTTGGCATCGCCGAGAAGCCAAATCGCTTGATGCCGCGCAACAACTGGTCGGAAAGTTACAGCTCGCGGCAAGCATCGACACTGACGTTCGAAAATCGTCTGAAGCGCAAAGTTCGCCTGTTTAGGGCCGATGGCCGCGGCAAGATGCACGCCTCCGGCGAGATTGCTCCGGGCAAGAAGTTGACGCAGGCGACGTTCGCCGGGCACAAGTGGGTCGCGGACTACAGCAAAGATGATCTGGTTGGCGTGTTCGTTGCTGAGGCTGGCAAGTGCCAAGCCGTGTTCGACGAGCACTCGCGTCGAACTGCCCGTCGTGGGAAGCGCCCTGACGATGCCAGCAAGCGCATGGTCATTCGCGATCACGACGTCTGGTTACGCCAAGAGGGCGCCAAGCGGCTGCGGCTGACCACGGACGGTACAGCCGAAGACGGCTATCGCGTGCCTGGCCATGTTTCGCCCAACCAAGATCGCGCGTTCGGGTTTCGGGTTCGCAGCGCGGAGGAGCACCTAGTGCATCGCATCGAGTCGTCACCGCCTGACCAATTGCAGCCGAAGCTACTTTCGCGCAACTACCTCAAGCCCGGCGATCGCATCGAGCGCCCGCTGCCGGCCCTGTTCGACCTCAAGAACGGTAAGCACATCCCGGTCGATGCCAGCAAGTTCGATGACGCGTGGGCGATCAATCACGTGCACTGGTCGGCCGACAGCAGCGAAGTCTATTGCGTGTTCAACCAACGCGGCCATCAGCTCCTGCGCCTGTATGCGATTGACGCCAGCAGCGGCAAGGTGCGCACCGTTATTGATGAGCGCAGCGACACGTTTATCGACTACTCGCAGAAGACGTGGCTGCACTGGCTCGAAGGAGACGAGCTGCTGTGGGCGAGCGAACGCGACGGTTGGAACCACATTTACCACGTCAACGCGAAAACCGGTGCGATGCGTCAGATCACCAAGGGCAACTGGTTGGTGCGCAAGGTTGAGCGCGTTGACGGTAAGCGCATTTGGTTTACAGCGTTTGGCCTTCACTCAGATCAAGATCCATACCACGCGCACCTTGCTCGCATCGACTTCGATGGCAACAACCTGACGCCTTTGACGCAGTCGGACGGTTACCACAAATGGCAGCTCTCGCCTGATCGTGCGCTGCTACTGGCTCGTTGGTCGCGCGTTGACCATCCATGGGTAACCGAGTTGCGGAACGCCGAGACCGGCAAGTTGATCGTCGAACTCGGACGCGATGATCGTTCGGCACTGTTGGCTGCGGGGTTCTTGCCACCGGAGCGCTTCGTTGCCAAGGGTCGCGATGGCAAGACCGACATCCACGGCATCCTGATCAAACCATCCAACTTCGACCCCACACGTCGCTATCCGGTGATCGAAGACATCTACGCTGGACCTCACAGCCACTTCGTGCCGAAGCGCTGGGGGCTCGGTTCACGCCAACGTAAGGTCGCTGAGTTGGGCTTTGTCGTTGTTCGCATTGACGGCATGGGCACGAACTGGCGTAGCCGCGCATTCCACGACGTGTGCTGGCGCAATCTGAAGGACAGCGGCTTCCCCGATCGCATCGCGTGGATGCGTGAAGCCGCCGTTACCCGGAAGTACATGGACCTCGAGCGCGTCGGCATCTTCGGCGGCAGTGCCGGCGGCCAGAGCACACTGGCGGCACTGTTGCACTTCGGCGACTTCTACGACGTTGGGGTTTCTGACTGCGGTTGCCACGACAACCGCATGGACAAAACTTGGTGGAATGAGGCGTGGCTCGGGTGGCCGGTCGGCCCTTGGTATGCGGACAACTCGAACGTGACTCACGCAGGCAAGTTGCGGGGGCAGTTGCTGTTGACCGTCGGGGAGCTGGACACCAACGTGGATCCCGCATCGACCATGCAAGTGGTGGATGCGCTGATTCGAGCCGACAAGGACTTCGACTTGGTTGTCGTTCCGGGCGGCAAGCACGGCGTTGGCGAGCGGCCGTATTTGGTTCGGCGTCGTCAGGATTTCTTCGTCCGACATCTGTTAGGCGTAAACCCAAGGCATTACGAATAGCTCTGTTGCTGGTATGGTCCCGGCTATGCACCGTGTTCTTCTCGCGGTCGCCAGCGGTCTCGCCCTGACTGCGCTGGCGCCTGCGCAACACCAACTGGTGCGCGAACTCGACTCCAAGCTTGCGTCGCTGCAGTTTGGTTCGGCCGCGTGGAACCAAAAGTCACTAGATCGTGTGGCAGCACTGTGGCGCTATGCCTTGCGCGCGACTGCGCTGGCTGGCGAGGAGCTTTGGAGTAAGGCGAAGGATAGTGGCCCACTCGGCGTCGCCACGGAGGTGAGGTGATGGTCGATTCCGTAGTGAGGGGTGGAACGCGCTTCACGATCCATCTGCCGCTGGCCGACAAAGGCGTGGTGTTGCCTCAGCCACCGGCGAAGGTGCTAGACTGCCATGCGGACGTGGGGCTGCCCGAATCGGTATCCCTCATCATTGTCGATGACGAGTCGATTGTTCGTCTCTGGTTGACCAGCATGCTGCGCAAGCTTGGCGTCAAGGCGCACGCATTCGAGCGCGGTGCAGACGCCGTCGCCTTTGTGCGCGAGTTTTCGCTCAAGCAAGCCTGCATTGCACTGGTCGACTTGATGATGCCGGAGATGGACGGCCCTGAAGTGATTCGTCAGCTGCGCGATACCGGCAGGCAAGTGAGCTGTGTGCTGATGAGCGGCCACGCTGACGACTACGTCAAAGAGTGCGCCCGCCAGCTCAACCCCGATCGGGTGCTCTCCAAACCGTTCATGATGAGCGAAGTGCGCGAGGTAGTGGCGGAGCTGATTGCCGAGATGCGCCTGGCCACCTGAACCTGCATACTCTTTGGTATGGCAGCAATGCGATGCGTGGTTGTGCGCGAACACGGCGGCTTTGACCGGCTACTGATGGAAGAGCGGCCCGTGCCCGAGCCGGGCGCCGGGCAGGTTCGTATTCGCGTCCGCGCGATCGGCTTGAACCATCTCGATACCTGGGTGCGCCGCGGCGTTCCGGGGCACGAGTTCCCGTTACCGTTGATCCCGAGCAGTGATGGCAGTGGTGTTGTCGATGCGATCGGAGCTGGTGTCATTGGCATCCGCGAAGGTGATGAAGTCGTCGTCTTGCCGGGTGTGTCGTGTGGTGCTTGCGAGGCATGTCAGTCCGGTGTCGACCAGCTGTGCCGCAATTACGACATTCTTGGCGAGAGCTGTGATGGCACGAGTGCCGAGTATGTGTGCTTGCCCGTCGCCAACGTGGCGCCCAAGCCAGCGTCGTTGTCGTTCGAGCAGGCGGCCTCGGTGTGCCTCGTGTTCCAGACCGCGTGGAACATGTTGGTGCGGCGTGCGGAGCTGCGCGCTGGCGAGACCGTACTCGTGCACGCCGGTTTGTCCGGCGTCGGTTCGGCCGCCGTGCAGATTGCTCGCGCGTTGGGTGCGCAGGTGATCGCGACGGCCGGCAGCGCCGAGAAGTGCGCCAAGGTCAGTGCGCTCGGAGCCCATCACGTTATCGACTACCAGAGCGCCGACTTCGCCAGCGAGGTGCGCAAGATCACTGGCAAGGAAGGCGTGCAGGTGGTGTTTGAACACGTCGGCGAGGCAACGTTCGCCGGTTCGATTAAGTGCTTGTCACGTGGCGGCCGTGTCGTCACTTGTGGTGCGACGACGGGTGGCAACGTGAAGGTGTCGCTGCACCAGGTGTTCTTCAAGAGCTTGTCGATCCTTGGTTCGACGATGGGCAGCAAGGGCGACCTGCGTCAGGTTCTGCGCATGTTCGAGCAAGGGCAGTTTCAAGCCGTTCTCGATCGCGCGTTGCCGATGGCGGAAGTGGCCGAGGCCCATCGCCTGCTTGAGTCGCGCCAAGCGATGGGCAAGATCGTGCTCACTGTCTGAGCGCGCCGCGACTGCACGCGATAGATCGTGCCGTCTGGCAAGTCGCACCTTGCAGTCGGGCCAGTTGGCGGCCAGTGCGCGAACTTCCGCGGGGGGATACTTGGTTGCGAAGACGTCTAAGTAAGTCAGGTTCGCCGCCATCGGCGTCCGCGATCTCGCGCGGGCCTTTGCGTTGCCACCAGTGCCGCTTCGAGATCGGAGTGATCGGTCCGTTCAGGGGCAACCGCCTCGATGTCGGCGTTGTTGCGCGCCGCATGCTTGCGACGTGCATCAATACAACGGTTTCGCGCCATGCGAAACAGCAGCACCTCAGGTGCCTTGCCAAGGTCGAATCGGTCCGGCTCCGGGAGCAAGCGTTGGAACACTTCCTGCACGAGCTCCTCCGCACCGTGACGGTTGCGTAGCAACTGCGCACAGACGCGCTGCAGCCGACTGGACCATTCGGTAGAGGTTTCGGCGATCACGACAGGGGCAACACGATCGACATAGTCACTCGTTCAGAAAATCCATCACGAGGATTGCGACCGCGCAAGAGTGGGGGACTAGTTATCGATGGTCGCCGAAAACGACCCGAGACCCCAATCGGAGAAGTCAAATGCCTGCCAACTCGCTGATTCTTGCGGCGTTATGCGCCCTTCCCCTGTCCGCACCACCCGTTTCGCCTGTGCTGAGCATTGGATTCGTCGGCGCCGACGTCGAGTTCCGCGTGGAGCACGGCAACCAGATTTTCCTCGGTGGAATTATCGCGTCGCTATCGCCTGAAATGACCCACTACCTGACGGGCTTGCCGCCGTTGCTGTCGAGCTACGTCGTGCTTGGCGCGGGCGTCGGTTATCCAGACGGTGGCTTTGCGGTGCAGCTAACCCAAAGCCAACTGCCGCCAGGCGTCGAGGTCTTCGCGCAAGGCGTGACGTTGACCGAAGGCATTCAGTCCTCCGACGTCGGCAGCTTCACGTTGGCAGTTGTGATGCCGACCGGGTCCAGCAACTAGACAGCATCTAGAAAGAAGGCCGGCCATAACACGGCCTGCAAACAGAAGAACCGTGCGTAGATCGCTCCCCGTTTGCTCCAATCAAGCACCAACGGGGACACAACGGCACTTCGCGGTGGCGCTTCGGCGCGGAATCCGCAAGATCCTTCGCCCGATGACTTCACGAGTGCTCTCCGAGCGACGCGGCGATGCCGTGCTCGTCACCCTGAACGCGCCCGAGCGGCGCAACGCGATCGATCAAGAGATGGTCGACGGCCTTCATGCCGTGCTCGATGAGCTACAGCATGATGAAACCGTCGCCGCCATCGTGTTGACCGGCGCCGGCGAAAAGGCCTTCGCGGCCGGAGCCGACATCGCGCAACTTCGCGACCGCACATCGAGCGACGCACTCAAGGCGATCAACAGCGGCATCTTCAATCGCATCGAAGAGTTCGCTGTTCCAGTCATCGCCGCGGTCAAGGGCTACGCGCTCGGCGGCGGTTGCGAACTCGCGATAGCGTGCGACCTGCGCGTGCTCGGCGAGTCCGCTAAGATGGGCCAACCCGAAGTTAAGCTCGGCATCATGCCCGCCGCCGGTGGCACCTACCGTCTACCTCGTCTCATTGGCCTCGGCCTCGCGCGCGAACTGGTCTACACCGGTCGCATGGTTGCCGCCGACGAAGCCGTGCGCATCGGCCTGGCCAACAAGGTCGTGCCCGACGCCCAAGTCGTCGATGCCGCCCTCGCGATGGCCGACGCCATCGCCAAGAACGGCCGCCTAGCAGTGCGCGCTGCCAAGCGTTCCTTCAACGCCTTGTCGCGACCCGGACACGAGAACGCAGTCGTGTTCGAGAGTTCGACGCAGGCAGTGTTGTTTGACAGTGATGACAAGAAGGCGCGCATGGACGCGTTTTTGAGCAAGCAAAAGAAGAGCTGAACGATGAGTGATACACAGTTTGCAAAGGTCGCCGTTCTAGGCGCAGGAACGATGGGTGCCGGCATCGCGCAAGTTTGCGCACAAGCCGGCTCGACTGTCGTACTCCAAGACATCACCGACGAGTTCGTGCAGAAGGGCCTCGCCCGCGTGCAGGCCTTCCTGCAAAAGGGAGTCGATCGCGGCAAGACCACCGAAGCCGTTCGCGACGAAGTGCTCTCCCGCATCACAATCACCAGTGATCGCAAAGAGGCCGCAACCGACGCCGACCTCGTCGTCGAAGCCGTACCCGAAAAGCTCGAGCTCAAGAACGGCCTCTTCCGCGAGCTAGCCGACATCGTTAGCCCGAGCTGTGTGCTAGGCAGCAACACGTCGTCCTTGTCGTTGGCGAGGGTCTTCGAAGGCGTCGTCAACCCAGAGCGCTGCATCGGCATGCACTTCTTCAACCCAGTGCCGCTGATGAAGCTACTCGAGTTGGTGCGCACCGACGCGACGTCGCAAGCTACGATCGATTCCGTCACCGCCTACTCCAAGCAACTCGGCAAAGAGCCGATCATTGTCAAGGATAGCCCTGGCTTCGCTAGTTCGCGTTTGGGTGTGTGTCTAGGCCTAGAGGCCATCCGGATGTTGGAGTCCGGCGTCGCGTCGGCCGAAGACATCGACAAGGCCATGGTGCTAGGCTACGGCCACCCAATGGGCCCATTGAAGTTGACGGACTTGGTTGGCTTGGATGTGCGTCTGGCGATTGCCGACTACTTGCGCATCGAGTTGGACCTAGCTGGGTTCGAAGCGCCGGAGTTGATGCGCAAGATGGTTGCTGACGGCAAGCTCGGTAAGAAGAGCGGTCAGGGCTTCTACGCCTGGTAGTCGCTTAGCGGGCAGACGGTTTGGCTGGCGGGCGTGGTCGTTGGCGACCTGTGGTAGGCTGCAGTCCAACGAGGCGATCAGTTGACTACGCTTCGCGTTGTAGCTGAGAGACCAGAAACGCTGAGCGGACGTGGCTGTGATGATTCGAGTGCTCATCCTGTTGTTGCTCCTTCCCGCTATTAGTGGCTGCGCCTCGCCCCGCGATGTTGCTAGTGGCGGCGAGACTTCGGAGTCGTGTCCGCAGTGCCTAGAACACAATGTGGTCCCGGTCCTTCAGGGATTGCTCAGCAGCGAGGGCGTAGGGATGGTCCGTCGCGGCGAGGCGGTTTGCGGGGGCTGCAACTTGTCGGGCCCGCCTGGCTACGTTCGCTACTGTCGCGCCTGCGACCACGAGTTCCGCTTGCCGAATCCAGAGCAGGCGGCGAGGGCAGCCGAGTTCGCTGCTCGCAGTGCGGAGATGCAGCGTGAACTTGGGTTCAGCGACCAACGATGACGCCAGCGCGTAGCTCCGTACCGACGTAGTCACCGCGGAAGTAGTCGATCGACGTGACTCCCGTCGAGTGTGAGTAACTCGACGCGAGTGAGCGGCGCGCCACTACCGGATCCTTGCCGGCAGATCGGCAGATGCTCGGGGTTGCTGCGCGAATGCACACCCGCGTGCCTTCCATGCTGCTGTGCAGCGGGCTGCGACGTTTGTTGCGGTTCTTGAGGGTGACGTGAGATTCAAACGTGCCGACCCTTGGTGATGCTCTGGTGCTTGGATGCTGGTTGATCCTCGCGTTCTTCGCAACCGCATTCCTTTGGGGTGTCTTTGCTTGGGGGTGCGATCAGGTTCGGCAGGAAGGGCCCGTTGCGACCCTCGGACTGTTGTTCGTGTGCAAGCGGTGAGCGCGTCGCGCGCTACTTCGCGCCCTTCGCAGGCATGACGTGCGGCCGCTGCACCTTGTAGGCGCGTTGGTTCTCTGCTTCAAACCGCTTGTCGGTCAGGCTGAATAGGAACGCTACTACTTGATCAATCTCAACATCGCTTAGGCCAAGCACGCGGATCTGTGGGTCTTGCCACGTGTTCTTTATGCCGCCTTCGTTGTAGTGGTCGACCACATCCCACAGCGTGTCGAGCGAGCCGTTGTGCATGTAGGGCGCGGTTAGCGCGATGTTGCGAAGGGGCGCGGTGCGGAAGGAGCCGACTTGGTATTCGAGCTTGGTGATCAAGGCGCGGCCGAGTTCGCCGTACTTGCCGACGACTTCGGAAGTGTCGATGGTCGGGTCGCGGTCGCCTTTGCGAAGCTTTGGAAACGCTTCGCGGCCTAAGGCTTGGTGGTCGTTGGTTTCGAAGCCGACGCCGACGTTGTGGAAGTTGCCGTCGGAGAATAGCGGCTCGCGCAAGCTAACCGGATGGCACGAAGTACAGTGCTTGCGGAACAGCTCAAAGCCCTTCTGTGCATCGAGCGAGATCGCATCTTTCTTGCCCGTGCGGAACTCGTCGAACGGGGAGTCGAGGAAGACGAGCGTGCGTTGAAATGCGGCGAGCGCGCGCGTGATGTCTTCGAACTCGGGGGCGCGGCCGTAGGCGAACTCGAAGAGCGCTGCGTATTCGGGTACTTCGCGAATCCGTTCGACGACGGCTGCGCGGTTGGGCATGCCCATCTCGGTCGGGTTCAGGATGGGGCCGGCGGCTTGTTCTTCGAGCGTCTCGGCGCGGCCGTCCCAGAAGAAACTGCGTTGCAGGCCGGCGTTCATCACTGTCGGCGCATTGCGGGCGGCGAGTTGGCCGTCGATGCCGATCGACTTTTCGCGCGCGTCAGTGAAGCCGTGCTTCGGATTGTGGCAGGTTGCGCACGAGACCGTGCGATCGCGCGAGAGGCGCTTGTCGAAGAATAGCAGTTGGCCCAAGCCGATGCGCGTGACGTCAGGCTTGTTGCCTTTGGGCGCCATGCGGAACTGACTACGGTAGTAGTTCCACTGGTCGTCGGCGATTCCCGGCGGCGTCGCTTCCCATCCGGCCTTCGGTTCGAGGCGGTTGAGGATGCGCATCATCTCGGCTGTACTGGTGCCAGGGACATTGGTGCCAGAGACACTGGTGCCAGGGACACTGGTGCCAGAGACACTGGTGCGCGAGCTGGCTTCGGGTTCCTGCGCGCTAACCGCAGTTACCAAGAGAGCGCCGAGCCACCATGTGCGAACCATGGGTCGAACTGTAGCGGGCGCTGAGTCGTCTGGCCACCTGCGCTCAGCTTGCGATGCGAACGCCGATTAGCGCCTCGTCATCAGGAACTTTCGGCCGCTTGGATTGGTCCAGCTGAGTTCGTTGCCCTTGCGATGCAGCATGGTGCCGCCGCCTTCCGAGTAGAGCACGATCGCTGCTTGTTCGGATACGGGCACCATGCGCATCGTGCGCGGCCATATACCGCGAACTTCCATTGTGAGTTGCGTGTCTTCGGCGCGCAGGTCGACGTCGCCCAATTCTGCGGGTGCCGTGTAGGTTCCTGCCGCCTGGGTCTATGCTTCGGCGATACCTTCCATCTTGGCGAGGGATTGACTGCCGCCGCCGACTTGCAACGACAGCCCGCTGGCACCGAAAACAATCGTTTGGTTGTCCATTGGTGAGGAGGTTGGTTATGGCAGGGAGCGGTCCCTGCCGACTCCTAAGAACCACCTTCCTAGCGGCGCACGCGGATTTCGTGGAAACCTCGCGGACTCTCTATGCGCCATCCGGGCAAGCCCTTGCGTGCGGTCCGAGCCGCACGCGCGCTTGCGATGCCTACCAGCGGAAGCGGGAGGTGAAGCCGTTGTCGTCGCAGTACGACGTCTGAACGATCGAGCCGATGCCGAGTCGCTTCATGTCGCCGATTACGCCGCGAACGACCTGCGTGACCATGTCCATCTCTTCGCCGACTGCGCCGCTGGCTTGTATGCCCAACATGACGCCTTCGAGCATCGTGCCGATTGGGGTGATGGCGAAGCTGTTCCAGCCTGGGGCTAGTTCGCTGGCGTGCTTGGTGAGGATCTCGGGAGTCGTCGCTTCGCCGCTGGCGCGGGTGTCGATGATGTCTCGCAGGACGCGGCCGGTTTTTTCGCCGTCACCGAGGCCGATCAGCAGCAGGTTGTTACTGATCGAGTATTCGAGGTCGACCATGCCCATCAACTTCATTCGGTGGACCTGGGCGTTGGCGTAGGTCGCCGTCTTGCGGCCGACGTGCAGGCCGCGCGAGCGGATGATCTTGTCCAGAGCGGCGTCGAACTTCGTGCCGTCCTTGAGCGAGATGCCGTAGACGGTGCCCGCGAACATCGCCGCTGGGTTGTCTTCCATGTCGTCCGGATCGAGGTCCTTGAGCGCGTCGACATCTTGAACCGTGAGCATCTCCGTGCCGATGTTGTCGAACAGGTCCGCCTTGAGGTCGATGGTGGTGGCTTCGGTGAACATCGCCATCGCGTCATCAAAGGTCATTGGTGCGAAGTCCTCGGCGAGACCCCAGACGTCTTGGACCGTCGTGAAGACGGCGTTGAGGTCCATGGCCGTGACGGCGAACGCTTCGCTGTTTGGCGGGATCGAACCGAGCAGTTTCGGCTGCTGGTTGCCCTTGGCGAGCATGCCGAGGATACCGCGGTTGTTCTTCTTCATGCCGAGGTGCATCTGGCCTGCGATCGACTTGCCGTCCGGCTTGATGCTCACGGTCAGGCTCTCAAGTGCGCTGAAGCCGACCAAATCCATCATTGCCGCCGGGTCAAACGGGGCGCCTTCGGAATCGGCTTCCATCATCGTAGTGATCATGCGACCGACGTCGGCGTGCACGAACAGCGGCGACGTGTCTTGAATAGTGAAACGGCCGTCGCCGGCGATCAGCTTGGCTGCGTTCTTCTCCAGCGAGGAGCCACCGATCATGACGAGGTGACCATCGATCATCGCCGGAATGGTGACGTCTGGTTCATCGCCACCGTTGTCGGCGCGACGCAGTGTCAAGTCGCCAACGACCATGTCCTTGAGTGCGCCTTCTGGCGCATCGCTGTCGACGAAGGCATTGAGTTCTTTGGCGACGGCGCCGAGATCAAAGCTGCCATCCGGAGTTAGTGCGATGACGAAACTCAGCGGCGGGGTCTCGCCGTAGTCCATCGCGTCGAGCAAGCCATCCCAATCAACTTGCACGGAGACGACAATGTCGCCCATCCACGTGTTGAGCAGGCCCTCGGCGATGTCGGCGTCAAACTTGCCGCTGTCGCGCAACATCTCGAGGCCCATTTCCAATTGCTGGCTAAGCATGCCGACGAACGGGGCGAGCGACTGTGCTTCGCCAAGCTTCGCGACCTGAGTTTGGCCGAACTGCTTGCGCCACTTGGCCGGCGACGCGATGCGTGCGACGAACGACGAGTTCTCGGGGATAAAGCGGTTGGCGGAGGCCTTGGCAGCCGTCTGCGCCGGGAGGAGAGTCGTCAGTGCCGCGCCGATCGCGGCGAACGTCATTATTCGCTTCTTAGTCATAGAGTTAGTCACTTGTCTTGCGGGTAGATCAGGATGCGGTCGTGCGCGATTAGGACGAGATCGCACAAACCGTCGCCGTCGAGGTCGCCAGTAGCCAACGCACGTGGTTCGCTGTCGGGACTTTCGGTTGGGCGAGTTTCAAATACTGGGATTGCCAGGGCTCGGGTAAGCCCATTCTTGCCACCGGCGAGAATCTGTACACCCGGCAGGCGGCGGTCGACCATTGCCAGGTCAGGGATGCCGTCACCGTCGAGGTCGCCGGTTTTGCCGAACCAGTAATAGGTGCGGTCGGTCGGTGGTTCATGGGTCGCAACTGGGCGCAGCGACGGGCCAGTGTCAAACGAGACGCGCAGCATGCCGCGCGCACTGATCAGCAGCGCCGCACCCTTGTGGGGCACGAGGTTGGTGAAACCGAGCGGCGGGACTTCGGCGCTCGCGACCGGTTGGCCTGGCTCCGTTCGCAGCAGTTTGTTGCTCTTCTTGTCGAAGAACATCCACTGGTCGTTGCCGAGTTCGCACGCGAGCGACAGCTCGGTGACGCCTTCGGGGCCGTTGTTCTGATTGAGCACGCGCACCTGATTCTTGGCGTCGAATCGGAAGCGACGCACGAAGCGATCGCGGACGGCGATCAGTGCTGGCTTGCCTTCGTGTTGGCCGAGCATCAACGATCCGTCGGCCATCTTCTTGGTGAAGCCAGCGGTCGCTTTCGTACCTTTCTTCTTTGGGTCGTCGCCGTCAATCGTCAGCGCACGCAGGCCGTCACTTGGTACGACGAACGAGACCTCCATGCCTTCAGCGTCGCCGACGTCGGCGGCAATCATACGCACTGGGTCTGCGGCCAATCGGCCGACTTCGACCAACGACTTTGGATCGCTGCCCTTTTTGATGAGCAGCAAGTTGGCCGCGCGACGCTTGTCTCGGGTCAACGCGAGCACGCCACCGGTCGGCGATACCGTGACCGTTACCGGCACATCCGTCGAAGGAAGTTGCTCGGGGAAGCGGTCGAGTGGCAGGGCGCCGGAGCACCATGCGACGACTTCTTCTTCCGGGCTCGCCATCACGATGTCATTCTTGCCGTCTTGGTCGACATCGCCGATCGCGACCGACGAAACGCCGGAAAGCGATGGCACCTGCCGGCGCACGAATGTGCCGTTCTGCCACGCATAGACCACCATTTGGGCATTTTGGCGAGGGAACATCACGACGTCGTCATCGCCGTCGTTGTCGATATCGCCGACTGCGAACGGCGGCGTCTTGGTGCCATCACCTTCGCCGAAGGCCCACCACTGAGGTGCCGCGAGGTCGCCATGATCCGCGTAACGATGCATCGCGACGCGACGCGTGGCGCCCTCGACCGTGGCGATCACTGAGGTGCCGTCGGCGAGCTTGCCGCTAAACACCGTGCGCAACTGCTCGACTGTCGCGATCCGCCATGCGCCGAACGTACCGTCGCCGTTGCCGAGGCGCATGCGCAGGTTCATGCGACCGCCGGATGCGATGCAGGTCATGTCGAGGTTGTTGTCGCCGTCGAGGTCGACCAGGTTGACCGATAAGAGATTGTCTTCGGTCGGCTCGACCGGCAGCAGCTTCGGCGTGCTGGCGACGTTTGTGACGACGCGCATTTTGGTTCCGGCCATCGCGACGATGTCTTGCTTGCCATCGTTGTTGAGGTCGCCAGCAACCAAGCTGAGGCCACGCGTGCCAAGGCCGAGATCAATCGGCTTGGTGGCCTCGGTGCCATCCTTCTTGCGCAGCGAGATCAGGCCGCGGCTGTTGACGATCAACGCTTGCGCCTGGCCGTTGCCGGCGAAGTCGGCGAGTTCGAAGGCCGAGATCTGGCCGCCCGTCGGAATCGTCGTGTTGGTGGTCGCACCGTTGACCACGCCGACCGCGACCAATCGCGCCCGGCGTCCATCGAAAACCACGGCTTCCAAGCGACCGTCGCCGTTGATGTCTCCGATCTTGAGCGAGTGGATGCCAAACCCAACTTTGTGCACGAGCGGCCCGGTGAATCCGAATCGGGCACGAAGCTCGATGGGGATCGGTGGGGGGGTGCTCTGCGCTGTAGCGAGTGTGGCGAGAAGGGCCGGAATGGCGAAGCTCTTGCTGTTCATCCGGTCGGCAATCTATTGTTCACCCAATGCTGCTGGCAACTCTGACACTGCTCTTCTCTGCACAAGTTCCCGCGCCCGCCGCCCCATCGGTGCCGGCCATCAATCCCGGAGGCCAGAAGATCGAGGTTCTTGACCTCGGGAATGGCTGCAAGCTTCAGGGACGTGTGTTGCGCGCCACCGAGCAAATGGTGCTGCTGGATCTCGGCTTCGATGTCGTGCGCGTGCCGCTAGCGTCGGTGCTCCGTCGCGAAACAATTGAAGGCAAGCGCACCGGCCGCATCGTTCGCCAGAAGCTTTGGTCGAAGGCCGAGCTGCCGCAGCTGTCGGTTGCCGAAGGTTCGAAGATGATGGGTGAGGCAGTCGTCAAGGTTGAGACTGGCGGTGGCCTCGGTTCGGGCTTCATCACGCACGCAGACGGTTGGCTCGTAACCAACTTCCACGTCGTCAAGGGCGAGGTCGAAGTGGACGTCGTGGTCTACCCGGAAACCAACGGTGGCTTTGAACCGCGCACCATTCGCAAGGCAAAGGTCGTCGCGATCAATCCGGCGATGGACTTGGCGTTGGTCAAGATGGAGCCGCCGAAGGACCTGCAACTCAAGACGGTGTTCTTGGGTGCGAGCGATGAGATGAACGTTGGCGATGCCGTCTACGCGATTGGTGCGCCGATCGGCCTCGACCGAACGGTTTCGAGTGGCATCGTCAGTGTCACCAACCGCACGTTCGAAGGTCGTTGCCACTTCCAGATCACGACGCCGATCAATCCCGGCAACTCGGGTGGTCCGTTGTTCAACTTGCGCGGCGAAGTCGTCGGCGTGAACAGCTCGGGCTACACCGGCATGCAGGGTTTGAACTTTGCGATCCCGTCGAAGTACGTCATCGACTTCCTCAACAACCGTGACGCGTTTGCTCTGGATTCGACGCGCAGTGAGAACGGCGTGCATTACCTGCCGTCGCCGCGCAAGATTAAGCTTGGTAAGGGTCCTGCTATGAAGCTCAGCAAACCTGCAAAGGAGCAAAACAAGCCCGCGAAGAAGGCTCCCAAGTAGCGGTCGCCGCCGCCCGCTGGCCTGAGCCGCCGGCGGGCAGATCACCGGCGTGTTCGAAGGACGCGCAACTGTGGCGTTGTCGTTCAAGCTGAAGGACGGCCTTGGCAGTCAGCAGCTCGTGCTGTTCCGCAAGTTGGGCAACGGCCTCGTGCGCCCGCACCTCGGCGATTCGATGACGCCGGTTGCTGCAGAGTGCCGCGCAGAGCCGTGGATTCTGTAAGCGATGCTGTCCTACGCGCAGAAGAACGTATCGCAAGGTGTGCCTGACGCTCTGTGGTCTGGCGCCGAGGTAAGAGCGGAGAGCGTGAAGATGGCGGCGATGAACGTCATGCCGGTGATGATCGAATACTGCAAGGCACTTCGCCGCGCGTCGCCAGGGTTGTTGAGTTATTGGCTCGCCGCTTGTGGCGCGGCTTCTTGGATCTCTGCGAGTACCGATGTGACTTGGCCAGGAACGGCACTCCGCTCGCGGTTGACGTGCAGCACGAACTCGACGTTTGTCGGACGCGGCGAGGGGCGCGTCGGGCTGGTGCGGTAGCGCTTGTAGCTGCGGCAGTGCACGGTCAGCGCGCCGTGTACGCCGGCATCGCGCAGCAAGCGTTCGAGCGGGATCCAGCCGTCGGTGCTGTAGCTGATCAATAGGTGGCGCGCGTCCATCGACGCCATCAACCGCTGCATCGCGTCGGCGGCGCCGTGTCGTTCGTTGAATCGACTGCGACGCTCGCGCCAGTCCGGGCGGATCGCTGCCTTGAAGCCGCGTTGCGTGGCTGGCGGAAGATCCGGTTGGTCCCATTGCACGAGCGAGTTGAGCACGTGGTAGTTACTTGCGTAGGGATGCTGGTTGTATGGCGGGTCGAGGTAGGCGATGTCGGGGCGATCGGCGATGGCGTCGCGCAGGTCGAACGCGTCGAGAGACATGACCTGGTGTTTGCGTTGGCTGCTGCAGAACTGCAATGGCAACAGTTGCAGGTCGGCGAGAATGCGATGCAACGCGGTGCCGTTCTTGCCACCCCAACCCGCGTGGAAGCCTTTGAAGACGCCGCTAGTGTTGGCGAGCCAGCACGCTTGGTAGAGCAGCGGTGCTAGCAGGCAGTGTGCGTCGTGTTCACTGCACGAATGGTCTTCAATCCAGTCACTGATCTGCTGCCGGATCGCATCGAAGCGTTGCCCGTTTGCCTTGCGATAGAACATGCGTTCGCACAGGGGGTCCGCGTGGTCGTCATCGTTGGGGCACAGCGTGCGCGTGACCCAGCCGTCGACGCCGGGCAAGGCGTTGAGTGTCGCGAGTGCTTTGCGGTAACCGCCGAGCTTCGGCATCGCCGGTTCTGTATCGTGCAGTAACGCGGCTGCGTTGACGGTGTGCGAGTAGGGCTCCCAGTCGTTGGCGATGACGGCGAAGCCTAGGTGCTTGGCGAAGCGCGAGACCACGCCGCTACCAGCGAACGTATCGACGAACGTTGCTTGCTCCGGTTGGCATCCTGTGCCATCGAGCGCACGACCAATCAGGTCGAGCAGGTGCCGCTTGTTGCCGAGGTATGGCAGTAGCTGGTTGAAGACGTATTCCGTCGTCGACCGTGCGGCATGGAGGCGGAGTTCGTATCGCACAGTCCACGTTCTAGCGGTTTGGTGTCGCTCTGGCCCGTGGCGATCGTCAGACCATGAACGAAAGCGCTGCCGTACTGCTGTTCGCTAGCAGTGCGGCGGTGACGGCGCGTCGCCACGACATCCGAGTCACGTGCCGATAGATCATGCACTCCACGACGAATACGCCGATTTCGATCGCTAGCCACGGGGCTTCCATCGAACGGATCAGAAACCACGCGAGCGGGTGCGTGAAGAGATTGGCGCCGATCGAGTCCATCGCGCCGCGCCTTCTTCTGTCGCGCCCCGCGAGCAACGCGACGATCGGCAATTCGATCGCGACGGTCAGCAGGAACGCATACAGCCAGGTCATGCGGTAGTGGGTTGGTTAGAGGCGCTGCGAGGCAGCACCGCACAGGCAATCAGTAGTACCGGGATCTCGATCCAGGCATGCACCGCGGCGAACATCGAGTAGACCGAACGCGCGCTGCGGAAGTTGGCCACAAAGCCAATAGTCATCAGCAAGCCGGCGGTAACGACGGCGGCCGTGAACAGGCGCTGCTTCGGCCAGGACACGACCGCTGCCGTGGCTTCACTGCCGCCGGACAAGCGCGGCAGCACGTGCATGACGACGGCGTAGTGCATGCACTGTAAGAAGGCTGCTGCCGCGAACAATCGGTCTGCGAACGATGTGCCTAGCAGTGCAGGCGGCACGAACGTTCCGATGTGGTCATCGATGTGCCCAACCGAGAGCGGGCCAGTCAGCAACATGGTCGATGCTGGCAGGATCAACAGTGCGGCCGGGATCGCGCCGAACACGATTGCGCAGAGCAGCATGGCACGGCGTCGTTTACTGCCTTGAAGCCGCTCGGCGAGGAAGCCAACTGGCGTCAGGTTGTGCAGCAGCGCCATTGTGACCAGAGTGGCGGCCGGTGCGTAGTAGATGCCTATCAGCAGGCCGGAGCCGACTGCGATCGCGAGTGGCGAAGTCTTGACGCGGCGCAATAGCGGGAAGGCGACTGCGATCAAGCTGACGCCGAGCACCAGTTCGAGCGTGATGCGTTCGTTGCTCGAACCGACGCCAAGCAGCCCAAAGGCACGCATCACCACGATGCCGGCAAGGCCGACACCTAGGCCGAAGATCAGGTTGCGCGGGATGCGGGCGGCGAAGCGTTCGTCGACGTAGCGCAGTTCGACCAACACGTGCGGCAACCCGAACAGTGCAAGCGTTATCGCGTAGGTCCAAACCGGCGCGATGGCGGCAGCGACCGCGCTGCCAAGCACAAGCGCAGTTGCCGCGAGTGACCTCATGCTGTGGCGAGAGTTGCTTGCGATCCCGGTTGGTTTGCACGTTGGCGACGCATGCGCCACAGCAACCAACCGCCACCGCTGAGTGGCAGCAGGAAGAACCACATACCCTTCTTGTTCTTGCGGTGGTCCTTCCTGCGCTCGGCTGGCGAGACGACCTTGCCTGCCTTGTCGTACGCGATGCTGTTCAACTTTGCAGAGAAGGCGCCCTTCTTGCTGCGTTCGACGGTGATCGTGTCCTTGCAGGTGTAGACCGGACTTTCACTCCAAACGGAATGACCCGATCCGCCGATGGATAGAACCTGGATGCCTTTCGACGCCTTGATCTTCTCGATTTGCTTCCAGTCGCGCGACTTGGCGGCCTTGGTGTAGCTGGCCAGTTGGCTCGCCGGCACCAGGATGAGCGCGGTTTGGCCGCGCCGCGGCGAATTGATCTTGTCGCTTGGGGCGAACGGTATGCCGAGTCCGCCGAGGGGCCATCGTTGATCAATGAACACGAACGTGTGCTCCTTGTTGATGGTTTGAAGCCTTTGCGACGGCAGCCAGATGCGTTGGCCGATAGCCAGCTGGTCTGGCTTGATCCCCGGGTTGAGATCCAAGATGTACTTCACGCTCGTCGGCGAAAGCCCGTCGATGGTCGCAACCTTGGTGTTGTGGAGCCGCTGGCGATGATTCGCCGCGATCGTCGACAGCGTTTCGCCCTTTGCGACAACATGTTGTACGCAGCAGTGATCGATCAGCGGTTGCGCCTCGATCAGCAGCGCAACCCTAATGCTGCGCGTTCCAGGGACGACAACGTCTGGGATCGGTGCGGCTGAGTGCGTTGGAAGGCCAGCAAGCGTGAGCAAGCAGCCGGCGAAGAAGTGTGCGAACATCAGTTCATCCTCGTGATTCGGAAGGAGTGGCGCCGCGCGGTTGCGCGGGACCGCCCGAACGGCGCTCGTCGCGGGCAGTTCCCGCTAACTTCAGAACCTGCGAGCTACGCAGGCCCCATGACCTACTCCGGCCACATCACGTATTCGGGGAGCTTCGGCCGATCGACGCGGAAGATGCCCTTGGCGATCAATACGAAGTTACCGTGCTCGTCCTTGATCAGTTCACCAGTGATCTTGACCTTGTCGACCAAACGCATGCCTGGCATGGCCGGCATTTGAAGGGTTTCGCCCTCGTCGTCGACTGCCATGACGAGCAATGAGTTGGCAGCGATGTCATCTGGGTTGTCGCAGCAGTAGTCCCAAGGTGTTGGGCACTTCTCTTCCTTGTTGACCTCGCCGCAGTAGTCCATCGACACTTCCATGACCTTCATGATCGCCCAGTCCTTGGTCAGGTCGTAGACGCGACCCTCAACGATGACGTTCTTCTTCGGGCCAGCTTTCTTGGCCTGGAGAACGCTGATGGCGGCACCCGGATCGGCGGCCAACGTCAGTGCGCTCGCACCGGTGGGTGGGACGTCGCTAGGCGTTCCGGCCTTCTCGGGTTTCTTGGCGCCACACGCGGCGAGTAAAGTGAGCAGGGAGAGGGATACGTAGAGCTTAGACATCATGCACGGCCTCCAATGGCCTCAACTAGGGGTAGACGGACTGCGCGGACTGCTGGCACGATGCCGCCGAGCAGTCCAGATAGTATCGCCGCGCCGAGTCCAATGGCGCGACTTGTGAGATCAGCTTCGAGCAACATCGCACCCATTGGGTAGCGAAGCGGCACATCCCCGATCCCGAGAGCGATAAGGGTGCCAATTGCGCCACCGAGGAACGCGACCAGTACCGATTCTTGGACCAAGCCAATCGCGATAGCGGTCGGCGAGTAG
>JBNMND010000021.1:0-32094 GCA_051274975.1 Planctomycetota bacterium
TGCGCGCCGCATCACTCGACGTTGGCGTGCCGACGGCGATCTTGTCTCGGCAAACGGCGGCCATCCTCGATGCTTCGTTGGTGGTGACGTTGCCTGGCAAGCCCGGTTCGATCCGTGTCTGTTTGGATGCGGTGTTCCCGGCGATTCCTTACTGCATTGACCTGATCGGCGGTGCTCGCCTGGAAGGCAACCCCGATGTCGTGCAGGTGTTCCGACCGCCGGGCAAGTAGCGACAAACCGCTGCTCGTCGAGCACTGCGACACCCCTTCGACTTACTGACTGACAAGCAAAGACTGCGACCATGACTGACACGTTGACCAAGGAACAGTTCGTTGAGATGTTGCGCCCGCTTGCCGAGGCGTTGCAGGCAGTTGACGTGGACGCTGCAGATGCCGCCGCAAGTGCTGAGCAAGCAGCGGCCTTTGGCGGCGAATCGATCGCGGCGATCCGTGCCGCGGCGACGGCGCACATCGATTCCGATTGGCTGCTGCCGAAGGAAGCCGGTGGGGTTCGCTTTGGTCGCGTTGCCAAAGAACTGTGTGGGTTCAGTGTCGACTGCGTGTTCATGAGCAGTCCGGGGCCGCGTCACCGTCACCCGAATGGCGAGATTGATTTGTGCTTCGCGACCAAAGGTGAGTCGCGCTTCGATGGCCAGCCCGAAGGTTGGGTTGTGTATGGCAAGGGCAGTGAGCACATCCCGACCGTGACCGACGGCGAGATGTTGATCCTCTACTTCCTGCCTGGCGGCGCGATCGAGTTCCTGTAGGAGCGCGAGTCGTTGGCATTGCTTGATGCGACGATGCGCGATGCTGCTTGCGCCTGCCGCCGTGCTACTGAACCAAGCGACTATGAGTGCGGCCGAACTCGAAGAGCGGGACACCTTGGTCGCTTGCCAGTCGTCGGTCTAGTCGACGCAGTTGACGTTGCCGCCGCAGTGTCTTCGCTACGAGATCACCGCCATGGTCGACGGTGTCAGCATGGTGTTTAGCGACGACCTGTCGGTGTCGAACCTGGTTGCCGGTCCGGGCTCGCCGCTGCGTGCGTTCGACGCCAAACTAGGAAGGCATCGCCAGCCATCCGGGCACTGCGTTCCGGTTCCGCCTGGTGGTCGATCACACGTTTGCGCAGGAGGTCATCGTGCAGCGTGTCGAAGTGATCTACCAAAGCTAGCCTCGGCGTGCGTGCGGCCGCCAGCGTTGCTGGTGGTCGCGCGGCCAAGTTGTTCATCCTGCTTGTGCTTGTCGAGCTACTTGTGCTTGTCGAGCACGGTCTGGATGGCATTGGCAACCGCGTCGGTCGGCGCGGTCTTCAGCTTTTCTTCCATCCAGGCGACACATGCTGCGCCTTCAATCTTGTCGACTGCGCTTATGCAGATGTTCAAGAACAGCGGGTTCTGTTGTTCGAGTGGTGGGTTGTCGTAGACCTTCTTGATCGAGGCGAGCGCTTGTTGCGATTTGCGCTTGCCGAGCTCCTTGATGCATTCCTGAACCGTGATCGCATCGTGCTCGATGCGTGTGAGCAACAGGGTCAAGGTCTCTTCGAGCTTCGAGTCCCCGCTGCGAATGTAGCGTTGCACGAAGTTGTTGAAGCCGGTGGTCGCATAGGCGGCCCTGTCCGGCATGGCGGCGCCTTGCATGCGGTTGATGTTGACACCGCGGCTTGACTCGGTCATCAAGATCTTGCGCAGCAGTTGGCCGGCCAACTGCGGGTCGTGCGACACCAGCAGGTCGGCGGCCCACCAACGCAAGCGCGGGGACGGTAGGCGGTGGCCTTGCAGCACTTCTTTGGCGATCTGCTTGCCGGCCTTCGCGTCCAGGCGGATCGCGATCTCCATCAACCATTTAATCTCGTTGAAGTCCTCCTTCGCGTCGGCCTCGCGCAGCCGCTTAGTGACCGGCTCCCAGGCATCGTCGCCACACGACTCGAAGGCACGGACAATCGCCAGCAGCTCTCGCCGGGCGTTATGGAAGTCCGGTTCGGTGATGCGCGCGTCGGCGGTCAGCGGTGCGTAGACCTTCAATTTTTCCATCAACGCCAGTGGTCCCTGGCCATCTGAAGTCTGCTCGAGCCGCATTCGGGTGATTTCGCCGAGCATCTTCTCGAGCGTTTCGTCAACTTTTTTGAGCTGGACGGACTGGGCCGCGAGCACGGTTTCGGCTTGCAGCAAGGTGTAGCCAGCGAAGCCAATGGCTCCGATCAGGGCGATGGAGAGAAGTGGTAGGACCGTCGAGCGGCCACTTTGAAGTGCAGGCGAAGTCATCTTACGGGAAGGTACTGGCGCCGATGCCGGGCGTCACGGAGTGTTCGATGTCGAACAATACGACGTGCCGATCTGCACTCGAACGTCAAATGAGCGATCTCGAACAGCTCACCGGGGGGGGGAGCAGTGGCTGTCCCGGTAGGCCGCAAGTGGCGATGGTGCCGCGGGTTGGTACATTGCGCTACCCCCGGGGCCCGGATCCGGCGCGTCCGGCATGGAAATTGTCTACAGGACTGAGGCTCGTCCCCTGTCTCTTCTCCCATCCGTCGGCATAAGCCGACCTTGCAGCAATCCCTGCGGTATGGTTTCCTTGCCCAATCTGCGCCCTCGTCCCCCCGTCTGCCGTTCTCCCCTCCCGGCCGTCGGATCTGCCTGTGCACAGGTTCCCCATGTTCACGACCGACGATTTGTCGGTGGGGCAGATCAGCATTCTGCTGATCACAAGTTTTCTGAACAGACTGAGTCCGCGAGTTCTCGATACGGAGCAAATATGACTGTTGGTCTAAGGACAAGATTCGCGCTACTCGTTGCTCTGGTTGCTCTTGCATTTACCAGTTGCGGCGGCGGTGGCGGTTCGGTTGGTAGCGCTGGGTTCGACTGCGCTGGCGACTCCACGGGTATTATCTGCCTTGAGCAGTGCAACCTCGGCTGCTCGACAACCGGTTGCTCTCGTACCGACATCGCGCAGAACGAGATCATCATTCTGACATTCAGCGAGGATGTCGATCCCAACTCGGTCAACGAGTCGTCGATCCGTTTCCGTACCGCGAGCGGCGATGAGCCCGTTGGCGAGTTCTTCGTCAATGGCGCACGGGTCGAGTTCGTGCCGACTTTGTCGATCTCGGGCGGCCAGACGTTCTTTGGCTTCACCGGCGGCGAGACCTACACGATGACGATCGTTGGCGGCACCGATGAGCCGGCCGTCGTGCGCGGCACTACGGGTCGTCCGTTTGGCGCCACGCTCACGTGCACGCTGCAGTCGACGCTCGGCATTGTTGACCTCAACCAGATCCCGCCGTCGGCCACGCTCGTCGTCCCGACTTCTGGCCAGTTGTTGTCGGCCCCGCTCGACACCGAGATCCGGATCGAGTTCAACGAACTGATCGACGCGACGCCGTTCTTGACCGGCACGCAGAGCCCGGTTGCTTTCACCGTGCGCCGCACGCGTTCGGACGGCAACGGCGGCTTCGAGTGCGATCCCGAGTCCAACCCGCAGGTCCTCGGTGGGTCGCAGCAACTGACGTTTGACGCCAGCCGCGGAGTCTCGGTCCTCAACTTTGTGCCCTCACAAGACCTGCCCGGCAACGTCTGTGTCGAAGTCAGCGTGACCGATGGCGTGACTGACCTGTCGGGTCGTCCCGCGCAACCGCAAGTGTTCGTGTTCCGCACGGTCATCGTGCCGTTGAGCGACTTCGAGATCATCGAAGAGTTTGATGACAATCTGCAGCTCGACGTGGAAGCGTCCGCTGGCAAGTGGGAAAGCGGTCTCGCTTCGTTCGCCAAGATCGGTGGTGATGGTCGCCACGGTGTGTGGACGACGGCCAACGCGGTCGACAAGGATCAGGTAACAGTCGGAGGCAAGCGTGTCTTCGAGATGAGTTGCGACAACACCATCATCCCGCCGGAGAACACCACGACGGGCAGTGCCATCGCGATTACCGACGGCCGCTTCTTCTTCTCGACGATGGTAATCCCGGGCGACGTAAGCCTGCGCTTTGTCGGTAGCTCGCCGCCGGTTCTGACCGTTGCCGGTCGCTTCGACGTGCAAGGTGAGATTGAAGTCATGGGTCAGCCCCAAGACCAGAATCACGGCGCGACGTCTCAGAGCGGCCAGGCGGGCGCCGTGGGCGGCATCTTTGGCGGTAGTGGCGGCCAAGGCGGCGATCGCTGCAACGGTGTCGTTGGCGCGATCCCAGCAAACAATGGCCGACCCGGTCAAAGCGCGAACGTAATTGGTGGCCACGGCTACATCAGCACCGTTAGCGGCACCGGTGGCCGAGGCTCGCAGATTTACCCCGCGAGTGGCTTGAACGCGAGTCAGCAGTTCGGCATCCCGAACCCCGCACCATCGGCGTTCTATTACTGCCTGTCGGCTGGCGCGGGTGGTAGTGGTGGTGGCCTTCGCACTGCCGGCGGTGACGGCTTCGTAGAAGGCGTCTTCAGCGGCACGACACCAATTGCCAACATGCAGTCGTTCATCGGCGGCCCGACAGCGGGTGGTTCGGCGATGCAGTTGTTCCCATTCCCAGCGCCGAGTGGCTTGCAGAAGAGCTCACAGCACTTCTTGGCCGGCGGTGCTGGTGGCGGTGGCGCAGCCAGTGGTTGCAGCCTGTCGCTCGCACTCAACCGAACCTGGTCCTCAGGGGCCGGCGGTGGTGGCGGTGCGGGTGCGATCGGCCTGCGTGCCGGTAGCTCGCTACGTCTCGGCCCCGGCGCGAGCCTGCTGGCGACCGGCGGTTCGGCCCTGGACTACCTCGGCACGTCTGCTGGTTCCCAGGTTCTCCCGGGTGGCGGTGGCTCCGGTGGCTCGGTTGTGCTGCAGAGTGGTGGCGTGATCGATATTATCGGCGAGGTCAATGTCGAAGGCGGCGCTGGCGGCTACATGCAGCGTCAGGGCAGTAGTGGTGTTGGCCCGATCGGTGGCATCATCAAGGTCCGCGGTGGCGATGGCTCGCCCGGATTCGTTCGCTTGGAAGCCCCGATTGCTCCGCCACTATCCGCATTGGCGACGACCGTCCCCGCAATGGGCGCCGAGAGTGTTGCTGCGCTGACCGAAGTCGACGACTTGGTCAGCATGCGGTCGCTCTACTACACGACCAACCTGATCTTTGGTCCGCAGTTCTCGCACTACGAGATCGATGCGACGGTTGATGGTCAGGCTGTGACGTTCAGTGACAATATCGAAGTCTCGTCGGTTGCTGCCGGCGTTGGTGCTCCGGTTCGCGCGCTGTTCCAGGCTGCCAACGTCGATGTGGTGACTGGCGAAATCCTGGCCGTGCGTCCATGGCGCACATCGGTTCGCAGCAGTCCCACCCAAACCGGCATCGCGTCGGATGGTTTGAACGGCTTCCGCTTCATGCTGTTCTTTGACCAAACGCTCGCGACCTCCCTCACAATTGACCGCGTTGTCGTGGTCTATCGCAACTGAGTTCGCTCGACGCTATCAGGCGTAACTAGAACCAGCCTTACTCAGATTGCTTCGCACTCAGTAATCGAACGCACACTCCCGTTTCATCATGCGCAACGCCCTCTCGATTCTTCTTTTTGCCAGCGTGCTAGTGCTCGTTGGCTGCAGCGGTGGCGGTACATCGTCGTCGTCGTCGTTGCGGATCCGCTGCCTCGGCGGTCAAAACTTCTGCATTATCAGTTGTGACCTCGGCTGCTCGGATACCGGGTGTGCGGTTACCGAAATTGCTGAGAACCAGCAGCTGCGCTTCAAGTTCTCGGACGAGGTCGATGCGTCAACGGTCACCGGATCAAGCATTTCGATTCGCACCGCAACTGGTGTTGCGCCTGCTGGTGACTTTGAAGTCATTGGCAACGAGGTGGTCTTTCGCCCGCGCGTGTCGACGATCAACGGCATTAGCACGTTCGGCTTCACCCGCAACGAGAGCTACATTCTCTCGTTGGCCGGTGGTCAGTCGATCGCGCAGAGTGTGACCAATCTTTCGGGTGATGGCTTGTCGCAGGAGTTCACCTGCACAGTCGTTGCTTCGAAGGGCATCCTCGACGAAGACAGTGCGCCGCCGACGGTGGAATTGCTGTCGCCGACCGTGCTCGTCAACGCTCCGGTCAATCCGACGATCGTATTGCGATTCTCGGAACTGATTGACACTACGCCGCTGCAAGTTTCGCTTGGCGAAGCTTCGCCAATCCGCGTGGTTCTGCGTGGCACCTTGCCGAACGGCGAGTGTGATAACGACAGTGAAGGCACCGCACTCGAAGGCGTTCCGCAACTGTCGACCGAGGTGGTTGGCGAGCGCGAAGTGACCGTCGTTACCTTCCAGCCGTCGGTGCAGTTGCCTGGCAACTCATGCATCACGGTTCGCGTGACGGCCGACTTGCGCGACCTGGCCGGTACCTCCGGCATCCCAGCGAAGTTTGTGTTCTTGACCGAACAAGGCATTTCGACGCCGATCGAGATCACAGAGACGTTTGCCGGCAACTCCAAGCAAGAGCTGCAGATTTCCGGCGGTGTCTGGGGTGGTGCCCAAGGCCCTGGCGCGCGTCCGGGTCTTGTTGGTGGCGATGGCCGTCACGGCTCATTCAACCCGGGCCTCGGCACGAACGCTGGCGGCGGCTTGTTCGTCTGGAACGTCGATAACACGCTGATCCCCGAGACGTCCTCGTTGACCGGCCTTGAATACCAGGTGACCGACGGTCGCTTCTTCTTCACCGATCTGATCATTCCAGCGGGCACAACGATTCGCTTCGTTGGCAGCGTGCCGCCCGTGATTCACGTGCGTGGCCAGGTGGTGATCGATGGCAACATCGAGGTCGACGGCGTCAATGGTCCGGGCGTGATCGCCACGTCTGGTGGCGCATTCGGGCAGATGGTCACCAACTTTGCATCACGGACCAGCTTGACCGGCCAGCCGGGATCGCTTGGCGGTGTTGGCGGCGGCCGAGGCGGCGCTGGTGCGAATCGGTGCGACAACACGGGCCCGACGATTGTCGGCGGCGTTAACTTGACCAACGGCCAGCCAGGCCAAGACCTTCGTGTCCCTGCCGGGCACGCCTACACTGGCGCGGTCACCGGCACCGGTGGTGTTGGTAGCGTGCTGATGCCGTCGACTGGTATCTGGGCAGTCCCTACGCCGACGATCACTGTCTGGTGCGCCTACTTCAGCCCTGGTGGTAGCGGCGGCGGTTTCAACTCAGCTGGCACCACCGCGGCCGTGCCTGTTTTCTCCGGTACCGGAACGGGAAATGGCATCGTTACGGTGCCTGCGGTTGCTGGCGGCGTGATGTTCGATCTCATGCCGTTCCCGCCGGTTGGCGCGCCGTCGACCTACACGTCGCTTGAGCACTTCACCGTTGGTGGCTCGGGTGGTGGTGGTGGTGGTACTCACGGCTACGGCAACCTCGCGTTGAGTACCACCCCAGCGGTGTGGATATCGGGACATGCTGGCACCGGTGGTGGTGGCGCGGTCGCCATTCGCTCGGGTGGCTCCATTGTCATCAGCGGCCAAGCCGTTCTTTCCGCACGCGGCGGTGATGGTGTTTGGATCATTGGTGATACTACCAGCGGCAACTCCTCGCCTGGCGGCGGTGGCTCCGGCGGTTCGTTCCTCATACAATCGGGCCAGTCGGTTTCGATTGCTGGCGAGATCGACGCTCGCGGTGGCCAAGGCAGCCGCAATGGCTTCCTGACAAACACGGCTCTGGCCATGACCGCAGCGGCAGGCAGTGGTTCGTCGGGCTTCTTCCGCATGGAAGCGCCGGCGTCGAACGTCGCGTTCGGCGGCACAAGCGAGCCGGCCTTCGTCGCCAGCAGCATGAGCGGTAATCTGACCGACCGCGATGACAAGTCGGGTGACACGTCGCTTTGGTACTCGACAGGCTTGGTGTTCCCGCCGACGTGGAGCCACTACGAACTGGACGTCGACCTCGACGGTGACGGCTCGGTTGATGTCACCTACGACGACACGGGTGCGCCGGGCTCCGTCAAGGCGAGCGAGCTGAACGGTCCGATCACGCTGCCGTTGGTTATCCAATTCCAAGGCGCCAACCTGAACCAGGCCGGCACCGAGCCGATTGGTCCGATTGGCGAATGGCGCGACGGCATTGGTGCCGGCGGTGGCCAAGGCATCAGCCTCGACTCCGTGACCGGTTTCCGTTTCACGATGACCTACAACCGCGCGTTGTTCCCCGACATGGTTGTCAAGGCCGTGCGCGTCTTCGCGCAGTCGTAAGGGGTTATCTTATCGCGCCTGGGACCTTTACTCTCGAGTGCGTCGGGCCCGCCGCCTACCAGCGGCGGGCGCCAGCTACCTAATGTCCCCGGAGCTAGCCGTGGGAATGAGAGCCAAGAGCCTCGTCGCGCGCTACGTCGCGCTTGACGCCGACACCGTGCTGTCGCCCGGTTGCATTCAGTGGGACGTGTCTGGGCGCATCGTTTCCCTGCGCCGCGCGCGCAAGTCCGAGCGACCCGCGGACGTCGCCGTGCTGCCGGGCTTGGTGAACGCACATGCGCACCTGCAGCTCGAACCGTTGGCCAAACCCGTTCGTGCGTTCCTGCCATGGGTCTCGGCGGTCATGGCCTCGCGCGGGGAATGTTCGGCTGCTGACCATCGGCGCATCGCGTTGCAGTCGCTTCGCGAGTTGTTGCGATCGGGCACGACGGCGGTTGGCGAGATTGACTCGACCGGCGACACGATCGGCGCCTTGCGGAGTCTGCCTATGGCGGGGCGCTGCTACCGCGAACTGACTGGCTTTCACCTGCAGCAGCGCGAGGCGCGCGCCTTGGTGCGCGATCGCTTCCCGAGCGATGCTGGCAGCATGTTGCCCGGCCTGTCGCCGCACGCACCGTATTCTGTGTCGCCGGACTTGATGCGGGCGGCCGCTGGGCGCACCCGCAACCTGGCGATCCATTGCGCCGAGCTACCAGAAGAGCAGCAGTTCTTGCGAACCGGTCGGGGAGTCTTCGCGGATCTGCTGCGCAAGCTAGGTCGGCTGCCGGACGGGTTCCGCGCGCCCGGTTGTGGCGCCGTGCGATGGTTGCAGCAGCTCGGAGTGTTGCGTCCAAGCACCCAGCTGGTTCACTGCCAAGAACTCGAACGCGGCGACGTCGCACGCATTGCCGCGGCCGGCGCGTCGATCGCCGTGTGCCCGGGCACGATCGATTACTTCGGGCGCACGCCGCCGCCGGTCTCGAATTGGCTGAAGTTGGGCATTCCGGTCGCCCTGGGCACCGATTCGCGGGCGAGCAATCGCGGCCTGTCGATGCGCAGCGAATTGGCGCGCGCCGCCGCGTTCTGGCCGGGCTTGACGCCGCGGGAATTGCTGCGCATGGCGACTTCGAATGGTGGGCGGGCGCTCAATGGCCCCTTTGGCGGCTTGCGCCGGGGCCGGCGGGCCGACTTCCTGACGGTGGCTGCCGTTGGCTCGTGGCCGGACACCCTCAGCGCTTTTGTGCACAATATTTTGCCTGTCAGCCGGGTTGTTCTCGCCGGCACGACGCACCGCATCCACGCCGAATGTTGAGCCGCAGAAGCCGCGTGCCTAGAGTGTGCGCTACGTGACCACGCTTATTGATCTCATTCGCTCGCAGCAGAGCTTCCTGCTAACTGGTCACGAGGCCCCGGACGGTGACTGCGTCGGTGCCCAGACGGCACTGTCTCACCTACTGCGCTCGATGGGCAAGACGGTGCACATCGTCAACCCGGATCCGATTTCATCGAGCTTCGACTTCCTGACTGAGCACACGACGTTCACCACCGCAAAGAACGGCGAGGAGCTGCCTGAGTTCGATGTCGCGATGCTGCTAGATTGCTCGCAGCTGTCACGAGTTGGTTCGCTTGGCAAGCGCATCGCCGCGCGCAACAAGACGATCGCCGTGATCGATCATCACGTTGGCAGTGAGGACGGCGACGGCAGTGTGTTCTATGTCGACGTCACGGCGGCCGCGACCGGTGCATTGATCCGACGGCTGTATGCCGAGTTCGACGTCGAGTTGACGTTGCCGGCGGCCGAAGGCATCTTTCTCTCGCTCGTTTCGGACACCGGCTGGTTCCGTTACTCGAACGCCGACGCGGAAGTATTCTCGATGGCCGCGGAGTTGGTGGCGCTCGGTGTCGACAGCTCGCGCATGTATGACGCGATCAATCGCCGCAACCACCAGGACTCACCGCGGGTCTTGGCCGATGCGCTGCTAACCAGTCGCTTGCTATTGGATGGCAAGTTGGCGCGCCTCAGCCTCGACAAGGCGATGATCGAGCGTTGCTCCAAGACCGGTTTCGATACCGATGTCATGATGGAGCCACTGCGCTCGATCGGCGGCGTTGAAGTGGTCGCACTGCTCAAGGAACGCTTTGATGGCAACGTCAAGTGTTCGCTGCGAGCGCGCGGCGATATCGACGTGCAAGCAATCGTTTCGCAGTTCGGTGGTGGCGGTCACAAGAAGGCTGCTGGGGCGACTATGATGATGAGGTTGGCCGACGCCGAACGTGCGATCCACGATGCGGTGCAGCAGGCCCTTGCGGCACAGTTAGGCAGCTAAGCAGTCAGGCAACTAAGACTAAGCAGTTAGGCAACTAAGACACCGGTAACTAAGAGACAGGCACACATTGGCGACCTTCGCGATCATCTCGGACCTGCACAGCAATCTCGAAGCGGTTGAGGCTGTCTTCGCGCGCATCGAGGAGCTCGGTGTCGAAGACGTTGTTTGCCTTGGCGATGTCGTTGGCTACGGAGCCGACCCGTTGCCGGTCACGTTGTTGGTGATGAAGCACTGCAAGTGGACCATCCAAGGCAATCACGATTGGGGCATGTTCCACAACATGGACGACTTCAATCCGTTGGCGCGTGAAGCATTGATGTTCACGCGGCAGCAGTTGCGGCCGTTCTTCCTGCGTCCGCGCCGGCGCCAAGCGCATGAGTTTTTGCGGGGCCTACCGGATCGCATGGCCGACTTTGGCTTCAACTTCTATCACGGCTCGCCGCGCGATCCCGTGATGGAGTATGTGCTCAAGAGCGATGGCTTCCTCGAGCCGGAGAAGATGGCGCAGCTGTTCGCTCATGTAGAAGGCCCGTGCTTCGTTGGCCATACCCACTGGCCAGGTGTGCACCGCCCGGACTTCCGCTTCACGCAGGCAACCGACGAAGAAAGCGAGTTCCTGATCGACGGGCCGTGCATCGTTAATGTTGGTAGCGTCGGACAGCCGCGCGACGGCGATCCGCGCGCCAGCTTCGCTGTAGTGCGCGGTGATCGCGTGCAGATCGAGCGCGTGCCTTACGACTTCCGTCGCACCCAAGCCAAGATTCTCGCCGCAGGGTTGCACCCGGCGTTGGCCGAGCGATTGGCTCGGGGTAAGTAGCGATGGCGGACCCTGGCGGGGCTGATTCTCGCACGCTGGGGGATCCCACCAGCGACGAAGTCGTCGTCGTGCTGGTAACCGTGCCGGTCGATCATTCAGAGTCGCTCGCACGAGCCGTCGTCGAGGAAGGCTTGTGTGCCTGCGTCAACGTTGTGCCGGCCGTGCGCTCATTCTTTCGTTGGCAGGGCAAGGTCGAGTCTGCCGACGAGCACTTGTTGGCCATCAAAACCACAACGGCTGCGTTCGAGTTGCTGCAGGACCGTGTGGTCGCGCTTCATCCCTACGACGTGCCCGAGGTGATCGCGCTTCCCGTTGCCGCTGGCTTGCCCGCCTACCTGTCGTGGGTGGTGGAGTCGGTTAGGCCGTAGGAGAACCTCACGTGTCCCAGCCGAACGCATCGCCTTCCGACGGAACGCCAGCGCTCACCGAGCAAGTGCATGGCGGGCGTATCATGCTGGCAGTTGGCATTGGCTTGGTCTGTTGGTGGCTCGGTCACTACTTACCGTTTCCCAGTTCCTCCGATCTGCCTGTCGGCCAAGAGCCGATCGGGCCAGCCGCGTGCCGCTTGTTGTTCTGCGTTGGCCTGACGACGTCGTCGTGGTTGCTGGCTGCCATGCCGATCGCGGCGGCTTCGCTGATTCCATTGGCGTTGCTGCCAATGCTTGGCGTGCGCTCTACGGCCGATCTGACGACTGGCTACGGCCACCCGATTCTGTGGCTGTTCGGTGGTGGCTTTGTGCTCGCCCAGGCCGTTGAGCGATGCGGACTGCACCGGCGAATGGCGTTGAAGATCGTTTCGGCGCTCGGGCCATATCCGCGGCGGCTGGTGCTGGGCTTCTGTTTGTCGGCGACCATTGCGTCCATGTGGATCAGCAACACTGCCGTCGCGCTGCTGTTGTTGCCGATTGGCTCCGTGCTCGTGCGGCGCACGGCCGAGCTTGGCGAACTGTCGCCCAAGCTACAGTCGAACTTTGGCGCTGCGATTATGTGTGGCATCGCGTTTGGCGCGACCATCGGCGGCATGGGGTCGCCGATCGGCACCGCTCCGAACGCACTGTTCTTCACCAACTACGAACCACTGGTCGACGCCGGCGCCAAACCGGTGTCGTTCTTACTGTGGCTGCTAGCGTTCGCTCCGTTCTCGATCCTGCTGTCGCTGCTCGCCAGCCAGGTGATCGCGCGCATTGCGCTTTGGTTGCCCAAAAAACGCTTCGAACGCGGCGACGAACTGCTGGCAGAGGCGCGTTCTTTGCCGCTTTGGAGCACGGCCGAGAAGCGCACGGCGATGCTGTTTGGCTCCGCAGTGCTGCTGTGGATGACGCGCGGAAACTTGCAGCTCGGCGAGGATTCGGTGATCTACGGCTGGGCCCACTACCTGGTGCCGAGCGGCGAACGTGATCGCTTCCTCGCCGATGGTTCGGTCGCGGTGCTGATTGCGATCTTGGCGTTCTTGATCCCGTCTGGCACGAGCGAACGACCCAAGCAGCGGCTTTGTGATTGGGAAACGGCGCGTCAGATGCCGTTCGATCTGTTGTTGTTGCTCGGCGCTGGCATCGCGATGGCGCAAGCGTTCGGACCGACCGGCTTGTCGGCGGCATTTGGCGAACTGCTGCGGCCGATGATCGGTTCGATGCATCCGGTTTTGTTGATCCTGACGATCATCATTGCGGTGTCGCTGTTGTCCGAGATTGCGAGCAATACGGCCGTCGCGACGTTGGCGCTGCCGATCGTTCGCGAAGGTGCGATCGCCGCCAACATGGACCCGTTGGTGCTGATGATGCCCGTTGTCATCGGGGCTTCGTGCAGCTTTATGCTGCCGATTTCGACGCCGCCGAACACCATCGTGTTCGCCTCGCGGCAGATTCGCTTCGGTCAGATGGCACGCGCCGGGGTCGGACTCAACCTGCTGTCCGCGCTCGTGCTGCTGCCGGTGTTATGGTTTTGGGCGTTGCCGCTTCTTGGCGTCGACATGAATGCACTGATCCAAGGCACTAAGTGACCAGCGAAGCGGGAGCAAACAAGGCGGGCGAGAAGCAGACGAAGGGCACGTGGTTGGCCTGGCTCGGCACGTTCTTGCTGTTTGTCTGTGTCGCGCACGGCAACTTCGAGACGACCGATGCGGGTTTCACGATGCACGCTGCGCGAGGCCTGTGGCATCGCGGTGACAGTGCGCTGCGCACGCAGGCGCAGGGCGGTGATCATATCGGCGAATACAAGGGTGCTGAGTACATCCGCCATAGCGAGCAGATCGGGAAGCGGGCCAGTGGCTTGACCTACGAAGACCGCACCTATGTGTGGTACCCGATCGGACACATCTTCTTGATGACGCCGTTCATCCCGTTGGGCGAAGCCGTTGAGACTCTGCTGCCGGACGCCGACGCGCGCTTGCAGAAGAAGGCGGGCATGCAGTCGTGGGTGAGAGGCAGTCCAGTGGTTACCCAGGCGGTGATCTCGATGCTGCTGCCGTCGTTGTGCTTTGCGACCTCGATCCTGTTGCTGTTCCGCATTGCGCGCGTGCTCGGTGCGGCGCAGCGCGATGCGATGTGGACGGCGGTTGCGATTGCGCTCGCGACCCAGGCGTTCGCGGTCGGGCGCGAACAACTTTCCGATGGACCGGGCTTGATGTTCATGCTCGCGGCTTTGTTGCCCATGGTGCGTTTGCATCTTGGCACGCACTCGCGGCAGACCGCGTGGTGGGCTGGGGCGATGGCCGGTTGTGCTGTCTTGTTGCGTTACCAGACTGCGCTAACGGTTGCCGCGTTTGCGGTGCTGCTTGTGCTCGCTTGTCGTCGCCGCAAGAGCTACCGCGACCTGTGGCTGTTCGCTGCGGGCGGTGCACCATTAGCGTTGTTGTTCTTGTTGACCAACTACCTGCGCTTTGGTGACCCGACGGTCACCGGCTATCCCGCAATCGGGGACTGGTTCACCGCGAATCCTCTGCCTGGTCTCGGCAAGATCTTGTTTGGCGCTGGCCGCGGAATCATGTGGTTCTCCCCGCTGTTGTGGCTGGCGCTGCCATATGCCTTGCTGCGGCGCCATAAGATGAAGCTGCGCTGGCTTGCTTGGGTACTGTTTGTCACGCCGCTGCTGATCTTCATGCAGGTCACCGGTTGGCAAGGTGGCCAGGCTTGGGCGATTCGCTACGTCACCCCCGGCGTGGTGGCGCTGCTGGTGATTGTCTTGCCGCAGGTCACGCCGTGGCACAAGTGGCCGGGGTTGTGGCGTGCACTCGTCGTCGTCGGTTGGTTCGTCAGTATCACCAGCGTGATCACACCGGTCCGCGGCCAACTGCAGCTGGCGCACCAAGCCGTCACGGCGGATCTGACACGTGCCGTCGCTGAGGGTCGCATGACCTACGAAGAAGCCAACGTCGATCCGGCGGACTACGGTGGTTGGCATCCGCACTTCACACCGTTGGTTGCGAATTGGCTCTACGCGCTGCATTCGCGCACCAACTTCTTCGAAGACGAGAATCAGAAGCCGCGGCACGGCAGCAAGCACAGCATCGTGCCTCTCTATGGCGTGGCTGCTGTTGACGAGGTGACGCAAGGCAATGTCCCCGTGTGCTGGGCGGATCGCTCCGGACGGCACTTATGGTGGCGATTCTGGGGTGACCTCTATGGCGTTAGCAGCTGGCTGCTGGTGCTACCGATCGCTGTGCTAGGCGCTTTGCTGGCGTTTTTCGGCTGGCGTCGACTTGCCGGATTGTCGGATTTCACGATAGATCCGGTCGCACCGCACGAATCGGCGACACCAAGTTCCTGAGCTTGGTAAAGCCAATGGCATCGGGCGTTCGATGAATGGAGCGGAGTCTCCGCTCATCATGAACCTGTTGCTACCTCTGCTCGCCTGTCTCATTCAGGATCCCCAACCAATCGTGCCGCTGCCGGCCGATCCGACCGCCAAGCTCGATGTCGTCAAGCTGAAGAACGGCGACGAACTGGTTGGCCACGTCACTTCGGAACTTGATGGCTATGTCGAGATCGAAATTGAGGACGGCGCGACTATCGGTGTCAGTCGGGCGCAGGTCCTGAAGATCCTGCGGAACTCGGTTTCCGTTCCGGTTACGGCCGCGGTCGTGCGTCCGGACAATGCGTGGTTCGTGTTGCACGATGCCGATGGCGCGTCGGTCGGTTGGCTGCACTCGTCGATCACGACGGCGATGGATGGCACCTTCACCGTCAACGAAGAATACGAGTTCGTCAACGGCAAGCGTCGCTACCAGATCACCAACCAATGCACGGCCGACGAGAATGGTCGCGGCACGCGGTGCTACTACCGCGAACGCGTCAGCCAACCGAAGCTTGCGGGTCAAATGCAAGGCGTCGACCGCATGGGGTCAGCCGATCGCATCGAGGACGAGCGCATTGTCGAAGCCGTCGCCGTCGGCGAGCAGTTGATCGTCACGCACCTCGATGGGCGTGGCCGCAATGAACGGCAATTGCCGTGGAGCAAGGAGTCGACCTTCCCGCTGTTAGCGCGAACGTTGGCACGGCAAGCCGTGTCGGTGATTGGCCCAGTGTCGATGTTTGACCCCAAGAACGAACAACTGGTCGTCAGCCGAGTGGATGGCACCGGCGCCCGTCAGATAATGCTCGACGGCACGCGCCAGCGAGTCGGCGAAGTTGCCGTGACCGATGCCACTGGAACGGTCAGCAAGAACCGCGAGTGGGTCGACGCCAACAAGAAGATCGTGCGCCGCGAACTCGCCGGTCCTGCGTTGGTTGCGGTGCCGAGCAGCGCTGCGAGTGCCCGCAGTGCCGTTGGTGTCACCAGTATTCAAAGTGCGATCGTTGCCGAGGCCGAGGGCCGTTTTGGCCTGTGGATTCCCAACCCCGCTTGGCTCGCCGTCGATCCGCTGCCGCCGGGCCACTTGATGCTGAAGTGCGCCGCTCACCAGGCCGAAGTGCGATTGTCGCTGCTCGACCATCTGCCCCCAGGCACGGTGCTCGACACAGCTGCGGACTCGGTTTCGAATTGGTTCCTGTTGCTCTATCCGCACCTACAAGTTGACAGCCGCTACAGCGTGCAAGTGCGCGGTCGCCAGGCTGTGCGCATGTCGGCGACGGATTCGCGCAATGTCGATCGTGCCATGGTCGACGTCATCCCGTTCGACGACCGCTTCCTCGTGCTGATCTGCCACGCTCCGAAACGCGCCTGGAATGAGCTAGCGACCGACTTCGCCTTTGTGCGTCGCACGGTCGAACTCGATTCCGCCGGCCTGAATCCGAAGCGACAAGGCCCACTTAGCAAGCGACGTGGCGGCCGCATCCGTCCGCCAAGCGGACCCGTGCCAGCGCCAACGCCCGCGCCGCGTATCAGTAAGTCGGACAATCCAAACAACGTGCGCATTCCCAAGTAGGTCGTGCTCGCGCCCAAACATGCGACGGTCCCGTGCCTGTTCTGGCTGTGGACCGTGCTGTGACATGACGACAACGAGCACGCCGCGTGTTCAGACTGCATCGGTAGCGCATTGGCGTGCGCCAAGCTGCGTGGGCTGAATCGGTTGACCTCGTGCTAACTCGTGCTCGCTATTGCCGTGTCGGTATTGCTGCACGGGCTCTATGACTTCTATCTGTCTGGCGGTCGCGGCCACGCGAGGATCTCGTTGCTGCTCGTGCTGCCGGTGGCGCTGATGTTGTTGTTGGTCAAGCTGCGCTGGGTCCGTCGCCGTTCGCACCACTACCACCCGCAATAGAGCGCGCCAATCCTCAGTCTCCAGGCGTCAGTTTCCAGCTACCAGTAGCCGGCGACTGTTCATGCGATCGTGCCATTGCGGAAACCGCGCAAGGCGGCGGCCTGCCAGATATCGACTTCGTGCACACTCGGTCGGTCGTCCAGATCGGCCAGCGTACGCGCCAGCCGCAACAGTCGCACACGCCCGCGGGGGCTTTGGTGATGACGCCGCAGAACGTCATCCAACGCATCGATCGCCGGACTCTCCGCCGCGCACGCAGCGTGTAACGGTTGGTCGTTGAGGCGTGCGTTCGCAACGAATCCGCTCGCGGAAGTTTGGCGATGTAATTGCCGTTCGTAGGCGATCATCACGCGTTCGCGCAGAACCGCGGTGGTGCCCTCGGGCTCGGTTTGGCCACGCAGTTCGGCTGGCGTCAAAGCTGGCACCTCGACTTGCAGGTCGAGTCGGTCTAGCAGCGGTCCGGACAAGCGGCGGCGGTAGCGTGCGATCGTTGCCGGGGTGCATAAGCAGGGCCGGTGGCGATGGCCGAGATAGCCACACGGGCACGGATTCATCGCAGCCGTGAGTAAGAACTGCGCTGGCATCGTCAAGGTGCGGGCCGCACGGCCGACGGTGACTGTGCCGTCTTCGAGCGGTTGCCGCATCGCCTCTAGCACATCGCGGCGGAACTCGGGTAGCTCGTCAAGGAACAGCACGCCGTGATGCGCCAGGGTCACCTCACCGGGTCGCACGTCCGCACCGCCGCCGAGCAAGCTCGCTGCCGAGCTGGTGTGGTGGGGTGCGCGCAGTGGCCGTTGCGTTGCGGCCAGCGATCCCAACGACAGTCCCGCAGCGGCATACACCTGCAGCACCGCTAACCGTTCGCTTGCGGCAAGCGGCGGCAGAATCCCCGGTAGTCGGCGCAGCATCGCGCTCTTGCCGGTGCCGGGCGGTCCCGAGAACAGCAAATTGTGGCCACCGGCCGCAGCCACGGTCAACGCGAGCTTTGGGGTCGCATGTCCGCGTAGGTCGCCGAGGTCCGGCACTGTGGCAGCCGCGACCACCGGAGGATCTAAAGGTGGCGGTAGTTCGCGGCGGCCAGCCAACCAGTAGATCGCGTCGGCCAACGTCGGCGCCCCGTGCAGCGGTAGCTCATCGATAACCGAACACGTCGCCGCATCCGCGGGGCTGCACAGCATGGCGGTGGCACGTTGCTTGTGTGCCGCGATTGCGACGCTGACGGCACCGCGAGCCGGCAGCACCTGGCCACGTAAGCTGATCTCGCCAAACGCGAACAGGCCTTCGGCGCGTTCTGGTGGGTAGAGACCTGCGGCGCCAGCGAGTGCGAGGGCTAGTGGTAGATCGAAGCCGCTACCGTGTTTCTTCAATGCGGCGGGCGCGAAGTTAACCGTCGTGACTCCGCGCGGGGGCGGCAGGTCGAGAGCGAAGAACGCCTGCAAGACGCGGTGATATGCCTCACGCACGCAGGCGTCGACAAGGCCGAGCAGTCGCGGCGTGCCGTCGCCGGCGTGGCGGCAGGTTGCTTCGACTTGCACTGGCACGGCGTCGACGCCTTGCACCATGCCGCAGCCGATCGTGATTGTTGGAGTGCGCACACTATCTCTAGTGCGCAGCGATCGTTCCCGGTGACACGAATTGACGGAGGATCCCCAAGCGATGACATTGGCGCGCATGCGGCACCGCCTCGTGCAAGCATTCGTCTATCCGCTCGCTGTCTTGTTCTGCTCGACTTCGTCGTCAACTATTACACCGGCAAGCTCAAGAAGCTCGGCTTCGAAGGCGCGTTTGGAATCGCACCGAAGGACATCGGTGCGAATGTCTACGCGTTCTCCAAGCAGTTGGTCGAGTAGGCGAGCGCCACTACCAGTCAGAAGCTGCAGCGATGCCCGCTCGCTCCGACAGTTCGGCGCACAGTTCGCGAGCGTCACGCAGTGTCAGATCGGGGATTCGTGTTGGGCTGCCACCGGCGACGTAGACCGTCAGGTCGGCGAGGCCCAGCAGTTGGCCGACGATGCCTTGGCGCACTACGACAGCCTGCACTTTCGCGGTCGGCACGCAGGCGAAGTTCTTGCCGATGATGCCGTGCTGCAGCGCGAAGAAGTCTTGGCCGCGGGCCCAGCCGAGGTTGCGCCATACCAATACGCCCATCGTGGTCCACAGGGGAATCAACAACAGCGCGAACAGTGCGTTGGCTTCCACTCGCCACCACAGCGCGGCGATCGCGACGCCCGCCAGCAGAACGCCTTGCATGGCCGAGCGCGCGACGAGCTTGCGCGAACCGTGTTGCCACGTGAACGGCGTGTTCTCAATGCCGGGCAGCAAGGCCGGCAGCAATGCGTGCGCCGTCGTTGCCTTGGTCATCGGCACGACCACGTCCCAGCCGGCGGAGATGTCTTGGCCGTCGCTCCGGCTGCCGCCGGCCGAATCTGCTTTGACAACCGCGACGCCACAGAGGCGACGCAGCCACGTCTGCTCAATGGTGACGCGTTGGATGCGTGCTCGCGGCAGCGTCTTTTGGCGGGTTGTCAGCAAGCCGAATCGTCGCTGTAGCACGTTGCCGCGCAGCACCATTTGGAAGCGGTGGAACTGGACCAGGTTGCCGATCGTCGACGTGACGATGCCGAATGCCATGACCAAGAACAGCAAGCTTGCCAGCACCGCCATCACCAGCACTGGCGATAGCGAAGTGATCCACGTGCGGAAGCTGGTGGCGATGCCAGCGAGCTGCGTGACGAAGCCTAGTTGGTTGGCGAGTTCGTAGGCTGCATAGCCGGACACTGCAAACGCCGACAAACGCATGTCGGTGGCGCCGCGAATCAACAGCTCGCGCGTTGTGCTGCGATGTACTAGCCATTCGACTTCGGGTGTCGGCGGGCACGCTTGGGCTGCTTCTCCGTTAGCGTCGCCTTCTGGCCGGTTGGGATCGTTCGATGTGGGGCCGCTAACCGAACCACCGATGGTAGCCGAGGTGCTGCCTGCCGGGCGCGCGGCCATCAACACTTCACGCAAGTGCTCGGCATCGGCGCGCGACAACGCGTCGAGCTTCGCTTCGACACCGCGTCCCGACGCGGTTTCGACCATGACAACGGAAAGGCCGAGCGCGCGCCGTAGCAACGTCGATTCGAAGCCGAGGTCTTGGATGCGGTCGAGTGGGATGCGTCGTTCTTGGCGATGCAGCAGGCCCTCGCGGATGCGCAGTTCCTCGGGGGTCAGTGTGTACTCGAGCGTCAGGTAGCGAACGACCGAGTAGCTCAGCTGGATCACGAACAGCGCGAGCGCCGCGACCAGGAACCACGAATTGGACAGCACCCCGAGAATGACCGGGAACATCACTTGCCGCAGCGCATCGATCAGTCGCAGCAGCAGGATCGCCGGGTGCAGATGACCCTTGGCGAGCACAACGAGTTCCTCAGTCGAGTTTGCCTCGGCCGACACTTCGCTCTCTGGCGCTGACGCTTGGCCGGCATCGCCCAATGGCCCGGCATCGCCCAGTGAATCGGTCTCGTGCAATGATTCGACCGGAGGCGTCTCATCTGGGCGAGAAGATGCTGGTTGCGAACCTGCTGGCAGCGGACCTATTGGCAGCGGACCGGGAAGCGGTTCCAGAGGCAGGTCCGAAGGCAGCGGTGGGGGATCAGAGTCGTCCGTCACCGCGCATCTGCACGATACGATCGCGCAGCTCTTGAGCTTCTTGGACGGGCAGGCCAGGCACGCGGAAGGCTGAGCCTTCGTTGCCGGCGGTAAACACGACGAGCGTGGCCAAGCCAAACGCACGTTCGATCGGTCCGCGAACCAGATCGACGTGTTGCATGCGTCGCACCGGTACGGCTCGTTCTTCCACGAACAGGATGCCGTAGCGCATCAGCAGCAGGTCGCCGACAAAGCCGTAACGCCAGCGCGCGTAATTGAGCGGTGGAATCAAGAACGCCATCGTCAGCGCGCCCAGGCACAGTCCCAGTAGCACGTTGTCGAGCATCGGCGTCCAGTGCTCCCAGTTGTCGCTGAGCCATGGGCGACCGAGGAACCATGCCAGTCCGGTCAAGACGAACGAGGTCAGGCCGTCGCCGAGGATCCAATACGGCACCACACGCGCGGCGAGGCGCTTGGGTGGGCGTAGGGACTCAGGACCAGTCATGCCAAGGAGCGTGCCCGGATGGCGTGGTTGGCGCAATGGCTGGTACGGTTCGTTCGCAACGACTCGTGGCGGCGCGAGGGCTAGCGTCTATCGCTGAGCAGCCGGAGCGCCATCTAGATGGGGCGTCTGGCTCGAGCTGGGACGGATCGCGGTGGCCTGCAGCTGGCTGACGTTCTGGGTCACTTGGTGGATGCCATACGATTGCTCCCGAGTGCTGGTGGCGATTTGCGCGACCAGGTTGGTGAACCGGGTGGTGGCTTCTCGGATCTCACCGAGCATGCCATCGACTTCGTGGGGCAGCTCGCTGCCGCGCTGGGCGCGCTGGCTGGCAGCGGCAATCAGCGAAGATGTATTCCGTGCGGCCTCGGCGCTGCGTTGCGCGAGGTTGCGGACTTCTTCCGCGATGATCGCGAAGCCCTTGCCGGCCTCGCCGGCGCGAGCTGCTTCGACAGCGGCGTTGAGTGCCAGCAGGTTGGTCTGGAATGCGATGTCGTCGATGACCTTGATGATGCGCGAGATCTCAGTGCTCGGGTCTTCGATTTCGCCCATTGCTGCCACCATGCGCTTCATCGAGGTCGAACCATTGTTCGGCGACTTCTCGGCGCCGTGCGCGAGATCGCTGGCGTCCGCCGCGCTGGTGGCGGTCTCGGCGACGTTCGTAGTCATCTCTTCCAATGCGGCCGAGATCGATTGCAGGCTCGTCAGGTGGGTCTGGTTGCGACGGTGTTCTTCTACTTCGCTGTCGTTGGGGTCGAGATCGGCTTGCGCTGCCGCGGTCGTCTTCAGCGAAGACATCGCGGTTGCAGAGCACACGACAAATGCCTTCAGACGTTGGTTGAGTTCGTACAGCTCACCGTCGACACGGCACGACCACAAGGACGTTGACAGGTCGTAGCTGCCGACGAGTTCGTCGACCTGCTGGGTCATAGCGTTGAGCGCGGCGTCACGATTGCGCTTCTTGCTCATCTGAATGATGCCAATAAGTACGCTAGCGACAATGGCGGCGACTAGCACACTGCGACCGGGCATTGCGAACGCTTGCCAGCCAAGCACCGTTGCCAGAACGGCCGGTAGTGTTGGAAGGACGGCGTGACTGAAGAAGGATCGGACCATATGGATACCGGTTCGATTGGTGCCTTTGCTGTGGCCGGTTGAGGGATAATGGTGATTGGGTGGGGCCTGGGTGGGGCTATCGTCTAGGGGGATCCACCTGCTATCGCTATGAACGCCTTCCCACCGCAGTATTACGTCCTCGGGTACCTATTGGTCGCCTGCTTGCTACCGCTGTCGGCGCAAGATTCTCCGAGCAAATCGCCTCCTCGCAAGGCCGCCTCGATTGAGGCTCGGCTGCAGGCCGCGATCAAGAAGCATGGGGTTCCGGGGCTTTCCTGCGCGGTCGTGAACAAGGGCGAACTGGTGTTCTCGGCGGGCTATGGTTTTGCCGACCTAGAGAACGATGTGCCGGCCACCGACGCGACGGTCTATCGCCTGGCGTCGATCTCGAAACCAGTGACTGCTGTGCTAATCATGCAGTGCGCCGAGCAAGGCAAACTCGATTTGGATGCCGATGTGAGCGAGCTCTTGGCCGGGTGGCCAAAGAAGCGTTGGCCGGTGACCTGTCGGCAGTTGCTGGCACACCTCAGTGGCGTGCGTCACTACAAGCGCTTCGAAGTCGAGAGCACCAAGCGCTACCGAAATCAGACGGCGGCGTTGACGCGTTTTGCGAAGGATCCGCTGCTGCACGAGCCGGGCTCCAAATACGTCTACTCGACGTTCGGTTTCAACCTGTTGGCGGCGGTTGTGGAAGAGCGGTTTGGCAAGAACTTTGGCGAGGCAGTTCAGGAGTACATTGCACTGCCTGCCAGCGCCGCAACGTTGCAGGACGACGATCAGCGCCGATTGATCAAATGGCGCGCACAGGGCTACGTCATGCGTGGCAACCGCCTGCAGAATAGCAAGCTGATGGACAGTAGCTACAAGCTGGGCGGTGGTGGCCTCTGCGCTAGTGCGCCGGACTTAGCGCGATTCGCCCAAGCTCTGATGGCCGGGCGGCTGCTTAAACCAGAGACGTGCAAGGCGATGTGGACCGAGCAGCGCACGGAGGCTGGCAAGCCCGTTGGCTACGGACTTGGGTTTGGCGTTCGCGAGATTCGGGGCAAGCGCGTCGTGCAACACAGCGGCGCGCAGTCTCGGGTCAGCACGATGCTGTGTATGCTGCCGGATGAGCAGCTTGCCGTTGTCATTATGTGCAACCTCGAAGGCACGCGCCTCGGTGGGGTGGCGCAGCAGATTGCGTTCTCGGTGAGTCGCGAGTCTGCGCGCAAGGTTGGAGGCGGCAAAGAATGAGCAAGCTCTGTTGGTCGGTATTGGGCAACTCGCAGAAGTTGGATGGCGGGTCGATGTTTGGCAACGCACCGAAGGCCATGTGGAGTCATTGGGCCACGGTCGATGACGCGAACCGCATCGACCTCGCGTGCCGTTGCCTGCTGGTCAAGGATGGCGATCGCACGATCTTGTTTGAGGCGGGCATCGGTGCATTTTTCTCCAAAGAGATGCGCGACCGATACGGCGTGCAAGAAGGCGAGCACATGTTGTTGCGCAACTTGGCAGCGATCGGCGTGCAGCCCGAAGACATCGATGTCGTGATGTTGTCGCATCTGCACTTCGATCACGCTGGCGGGGTGCTCGCGGCTCACCGCGACGGCGAAGCAGCTGAGTTGGTGTTCCCAAACGCTCGCTACGTGGTTGGCGAAGACGCGTGGCAGCGCGCAATCACGCCGCACTCACGCGACCGCAAGAGCTTCATCCCGGAGTTGCAACCGCTGCTGGAGGCCACCGGACGCTTGGAGCGCGTGGTGGGGGAACACAGTGAAACCCTCGGGGCTGATTACCGGCTGCACAAGAGCAGTGGCCACACCCCGGGCATGTTGCTCACCGAGGTGCGGGATGCTGAGCCTCGGGGTGCCAAGATGCGGGCAAATCGGGGGCCAATCGTATTCTGTGCCGACTTGATCCCCGGTGTGCCATGGGTGCGGCGAGCGATCACGATGGGCTACGACCGGTTCCCGGAGTTGCTGATCGATGAGAAGGCGGCTCTGCTCGATGACTTGGTCGCGCGTTCGGGGCGTTTGTTCTTCACGCACGATCCGGACATCGCGATGTGCCAGCTGCGCCGCAACGATAAGGGCCACGTCGTGGTGGGCGAAACGAGCAAGGCACTGCAGGGCGAACCCGTCTAGCGAACGCTTGCGGATTAGTCGGTGAGCGCTTCGGCTTCGAGCTGCAACTGCTTGCTCTGTGCGTGCAACCGCGAGCTCGCTTCGAGCGCCGTGCCGAGGTCCGGGACTTGCCGCGTTTGCTCGGCGCTGTGGTCGATGTCGTTCCCGATAGACTGGAAGTCCCGCAGGATAGTCTTGGCGCGTGCTGCCGCTTGTTCTTGGGCGGCGGCGACTTGCTTCTCTTGTTCTTCTTGGGCAAACGCAGCGATCTCGTGGGCCAGTCGCGCTTCGATCAGTAGCTGCGCAGAGCGGCGCATCTCGGTCGTCGACATGCGACAGACGATGATCAACACCGGGACCTCGACGACCACGTAGCCGGAGTGTTCCAGTGCTCGCAGCAGGTTGACTTCGTCGATGCCAAGCATCGATCGCGGCATCATCATGCCGTGGATCATGTGGTCTGGTCGAGGGAGATCAGTTGCCGCCGGTTTGAGCTCTCGCCAGTCTGGTGAGCGTCAACGCGAACACCGTAAAAAAGTCCTACCGCGACCTGCAGAAGTTGGGCGTTGTCTACGGGCGAAGCGGGCGAGGAGTCTTTGTCCCCGCTCGCTCCCGGGGTGTGGCGCCGGCAGTGCGCTTGGTCGAGACGCTGGGCGAGTTTCGCAAGGCGGCTTCATTGGCGCTTCGGGCTGGGTATGTCGAGACGGTCTTGCTCGACGAGCTGCGCCGGTTGTCCATGCCGGAGCCCGGGTGATGTCTGTTGGCTGGAATGTCGCCACTGAGAATGGCATGCTGCTTTGCATGCTGAAGGTAATCTTGAAGACTCTAGTCTCCCTCGGATTGATCCTTGCTGGTGGCTGTGGTTCCCCAAATCCCAACGTTGGCACCTACGAATTGGATAGGGAGCTCATTCGGGCTGAGATCCTTGGCGACTCAAAGGAGCCGAACTCGATGCAGAAGAGCTTCTTGGTTCGGCTGGATAACTCGAGTGCTACTCTCGTGCTCAACGCAGATGGCACCTGCAAGATGACAAGGGTCGATGGACCGAATGTTGTTGAAAACGACGGTAAGTGGCGTGTGGAAGGCAGCAAATTGTTCTTGGACGGCAAAGATCGCGCCAGTCAGGAGCCAGTCACGACGGAGCTATCCTTCGTGGATGGCGTCGCCACGATGGTCTCTGAAGCCGGCGGCGGCCCGACCCAGGTGTTCCGCAAAGTGGCGAAGAAGTAATCCCGATCCGCATCGCGAGGGTGGCAACTTGCTGTTCGTTCGCCAGAATGCCCACTAGAACCATGATCAAGCTGCGCAACCTGCTCTTCCCCGCTTTGCTCACCCTCGCTGCTTGTGGGGGGTCGAAGGATTCGCCCGGTGGTGGCACTGGTAACGGCTCTGGCGCTGTTAGCCCCATGGCCGGCAACTGGACGCAGGACACCGGCTCCGACGCTCCTGGCATGATGATCACGTTCGATGGCGCCAGCGACAAGCTCAGCGTGCACTTGCCGCCCCGAGCTGACGGCACGCACGGCCACGCCGACGGCAAGAACACCTACACTTTCGACAGCGTGACCAAGGCTCTGACGGTTCATTCGGAGCTGATTGGCCATGGCAAGGCCGATACGTGGACTGGCACGGTTGCGGGCGATGCGTTCGAACTCGCTGCGGCGGATACGAAGCTGAAGTTTAAAAAGGGTGGCGAGGCGTCCGGTCACTAGTTTCGGTTGGCGAATGAACGCGAAACTGCGTCATCTCTACCGGCTGCATACCGAGTGCAGCCTCTCGCTTTTCTGCTACTAGTGACTATCCTCGGCGACGCGAGAAGAGACCCAAATGACTAGCTTGCCGCACTCCGATCGAACGACCGATGGCATCCGCATCTTTGCGGCGGCTGAGTTTATGCCGCAAGAAGCCCTTCCGCGTGAGTTTAACGATCCGTCGTTTGACGATGATCGCGACGCGATGCAGAGCTACGTGTTTCGCTACAAGATCACGATGACCAACGTTGGCGCGGACGAGGGCGTGGCGCGACTGCTGTCGCGTCATTGGCTCATCGTTGATGGCGAAGGTCAGCGCGAAGAAGTTCGCGGCCGTGGTGTCGTTGGTGAATACCCCAGTCTGGCTGCTGGCGAGAGCTACAGCTACGTCAGCTACTGCCCGTTGCCGACCGCTTGGGGCACGATGGAAGGCTCCTACACGTTTGAGCGAGAAGACGGAACGCGATTCGATGTCGCGATTGACCGCTTCTTCTTGGTGCCGTCCGCACCGCCGCTCAAGCTCGAGCCGCAGTCTCACTAGGCGCGGCGTAGGCGCACTTGGCGGTGAGCTCTTGCCGCAGTGTCCTAATGAGCAGTGTTCTAATGAGCAGTGTCCTAACAAGCAGTGTCCTAACAAGCAGGGCCCCAGAAAACTGGTTCGCTGGTTAACAGACGCGTCCGTCCCGCGTCCAATGCTTATGCATGGCCGATTCTTCCGGCGGCAACACCGAACCTAATTGGCGCGCCTTGGTCGCGCCAGCACAGCAAGGCGATCGTGACGCGCGAACGTCTCTGTACGAAGTGTTTGCCTCCACGGTTCATGCAATCGCCCTTGCCCACGTCGGCCGTGACTATGTCGACGACGTAACCCAGGACGTGTTCTGCACCGTGTTCGCTTCGCTGCCCAGGATGCGAGAGCCTGACGCATTCGCCGGGTTCTTGTGCACCGCTGCCCGCAACGCGGCGCGTGACCACTTGCGCCGCAAGAAGTGCACGCCTGTGAATGTGTCGAGCGACGAGCTTGTGGACAGCGCTCGTTCGCCCGTCGCAACGATGGCCGCGGAAGAAACCGCATCTCGAGTGATGTCGGCTTTGCACGCATTGCCGGATACCTATCGCGAGACGTTGTTGCTGCGGTTGGTGTCGGGCCTGTCGGGAACCGAGATCGCTGAGCGAACGGGCATGACGCATGGCTCGGTGCGCGTGAATCTGACGAGGGGCATGGGCTTGTTGCGCGATGGACTTGCTGGGTTGATCTCGGAGGTGATGCCATGAGCGGCGACGACTACTTGCACGATCCGGGGGCCGAACGCGATCCCGAGATCGCGGCGCTTGAGGATGCACTCCGTCCGCTTCGGCTGACGAACTCTACTCCGACTGAACACGTGCTCGCTGCCGCGCCAGCGCGTCGTGTCTGGCCGTGGCTAGTGACGTTGACTTGGGCTGCGGCTGCGGCTGCGGCGATGTGGCTGTGGCTCAGCAGTGATGCGCTCTATCCAGGCTGTGACGGACGCTCGTTCGTTTGTGAGAAGGCCGAGATGCGCGTCGACCTCGGCGACCTCGCCGTGATCACCCTGCAGCCGGGCAGCGAGTTGCAGTTCGTGCATTGGCGAAAGGACGAACAGGCTCTGTTCCGCCTGAAGAGAGGCGGCATCCGTGCCGTGGTAGTGCCGCCACCGCGCGTCAAGGCTGGGTTCTTCGTAGTGGAGTCGCCGCGCGGCACCGTCGTCGACCAAGGTTGCGCCTATGAGTTGGTCATCGATAAGAATGGCGTGACCAGGGTCTATGTCGAAGCGGGCGCGGTCACGTTCACCAATCAGGAACTCACCGTATGGGTGCCAGCCGGCGCGCGTGCGGCCGTCGGCCCCGAAGGCGTGCGCACGCCGACCTTTATTGCGGCGGCACCAGTAATCAAGCAGTTGGTTGCGCGCATAGACGAACTGCGCCACAGCAAGAACCCGAAGGCCTGTAACTCAGTTGTCGCCAAGCTAGTTGCCGAATGCTCCGAGCCTGGTGACACCCTGCCGCTGTGGCACCTGCTCGACGGCGGCGACCTCGTTATCGCCAAAGAAGCCACGCAAGGCCTGTTCCGCTTGGTTGGGTCACCGGATGGCAAGAGCGGCTTACGCATGTTCCCTGCCGACGAGTGGCTGCGGCATTTGCGCGAAGTCGCTTGGTAGCTGCGCTGCTGGTGATGATCAGAGTGCGTCCGTGACACTCCTAACTCTCAGCAATCCATCACCTACGCATGACCGAGAGCAATAGGCAATAGGCTCGTGGCTTGCGCACGATCTGCACGCTAGTCTCCGCGCGTGGCAAAGATCCTACTCGGCGAACCCAACCTTCCGCTCACGACCCTGGTCGACCTAAGCCGGCCCAAGAACCGCATCGCGTTGACCGACAAGAGCAAGGCTCGCGTCGACAAGTGCCGCGCGATTGTCGACAAGGCGGTCAAGAAGGGGGCAACGATGTATGGCATCAACACCGGCTTCGGCAAGCTCGCCGGCGTGCGCATTCCCGATGAGCAGCTCGGGCAACTGCAGAAGAACCTGTTGCTGAGTCATGCGACTGGCGTTGGCGAGCCGCTGACGATCGAGCAAAGTCGCTTGGCGTTCGCCCTGCGCATTCACAATCTTGCGCTCGGCAGTTCTGGTGTGCGCCGCAAGTTGATTGAGCAAGCGATAGCTCTCTGGAATGCCAACATGATTCCGGTGATCCCGAGTCAGGGTTCTGTCGGCGCGTCCGGTGACCTGGCGCCGCTGAGCCACATGGCGTTGCCGCTGATCGGTTTCGGCGAAGTGCATCACGAAGGCAAACGCATCAGTGGTGCTGCGGCGCTCAAGAAGCTGAAGCGCAAGCCGCTTGAGTTGTGTGAGAAGGAAGGCCTCGCGCTGATCAACGGCACTCAGATCATGACGGCGATTGGCTGCTTGGTTGTCGACCAAGCCTTGCAGCTGGCGCGCGCCGCCGACATCGCCTGTGCAATGACCGTCGAAGCCTTGCGCGGTAGCGATAGGCCGTTCGATGCGCGCGTGCACAACGTTCGTGCGCACGAAGGCCAGCAAGCGACTGCCGCCAACTTGCGCACATTGCTCAAGGGCAGCGAGATCATGCCGAGCCACAAGAACTGCGAGAAGGTGCAGGACGCTTACTCATTGCGTTGTGCGCCGCAGGTTCACGGTGCCGCCAAGGACGGCATTCGCTACGGGCTCGAAGTGTTGGTCACCGAGGCCAACTCAGTCACCGACAACCCGCTGGTGTTCCCGGGCGCGATCATCAGCGCCGGCAACTTTCACGGCCAACCGGTCAGCCAGGCGATGGACTTCGTCAAGATCGCAGTCAGCACGCTGGCCAACATCAGCGAGCGCCGCATCGAGCAAATGGTCAACCCCGACATCTCGGGCTTGCCAGCGTTCTTGGCCAAGAATCCGGGCCTCGAAAGTGGCTTCATGATTCCGCAGGTGGTCGCTGCATCGCTCGCCAGCGAGAACAAGACGTTGGCGCATCCTGCAAGCGTCGACACGATCCCGACCAGCGCCAACCGCGAAGACCACGTCTCGATGGGCGTGACCGCCGCGCGCTTCGCTGCGATGGTGGTGTCCAATACGGCCAAGGTGCTCGGCATCGAGATCATGTGTGGCGCGCAAGGTTTGGACCTTGGCGAGAAGTTGAAGCCCGGCGCCGGCGTGCACGCTGCTTACAAGGTGTTACGCAAGAAGGTCGCGCCGCTCGAAGGCGATCGCTTCTTGGCGCCGGATCTTGCGGCGGCCGAGGAAGTCATTGTCGATGGCTCGCTGGTTGCGGCCGTGCACAAGTTGGTCGGCCCGCTAGCGGTCTAGTTTCGCCCGGGTGAGCTGAGACGCGACCTGCGTGGTACATGCGCGATGATAGCTTCGCGGCCGAGATGCCTATCGTTGTCGGCGATGTTGTTCGCACGATCGCTCGTCCTTCTCGCCGTCTCGGCTCCGCTGCTTGCTCAGGTCACGCCTGAGCAATTCGCCATCATCAAGAAAGAGGGGTTGGAAAACTCCCAGGTGATGGCGCACCTCGACCATTTGGTTAACCGCATCGGCCCGCGATTGACGGGGTCGGACAACCTGACGGTGGCGGGCGAATGGGCGGTCGACAAGTTTAAGAGCTTCGGCATTGAGAACGCGCGCCTCGAACAGTGGGGCGACTACGCCGTCGGCTTCAACCGCGGTCCGTGGTGGGGTCGCATGACCAAGCCAGTCGAGATGGAGTTTGTCTGCAACACCAACGCGTGGACGGCAGGCACCAAGGGTCCGTCGCGCGGCCTTGTCGTGTCAGCTCCAAAGGACGCCGAAGAGCTAGCCGCAATGAAGGGCAAGCTGCATCACGTTTGGATGCTCAACCCGGACGGTCGCATGCTGGCCAAGCTGACGGAGGCGATGCAAGCCGAGGGTGGCTTTGGCTTCGTGACCGGGCGCTCTGGTCGACGCGGTGAGCTGTTGCTGACGGGCGGCCGACCAAGCCGCAACATGGACAGCCTGCCGCACCTGCCAATGGTGCGGCTCAAGAACGACTCCTATGAAGCCGTCGTCGAGCAGCTGGATAACGGCAAAGAGGTCGAAGTCGAATTCGATATTCGCAACCACTTCCGCAAGGGCCCGATCCCGCTCTACAACGTGATCGCGGACATCGTCGGCACCGAGTTCCCGGACCAGTTTGTTGTTGTTGGTGGCCACCTCGATAGTTGGGATGGCGCGACCGGTACGACCGACAACGGCACCGGCTCGTCGACGACGATCGAAGCCGCGCGCATCTTGATGGCGCTCGGTGCGAAGCCGCGCCGCAGCATCCGCTTCATGCTTTGGAGTGGCGAAGAGCAAGGTCTGCTCGGTTCGCGTGCGTGGGTGCAAAAGCACAAGGATGAGATGCCGAACTACAGTGCTAGTTTGGTGCACGATGGCGGCACCAACTACCTGTCCGGTATCGCGGGCATGCCGGAGATGGGGCCGCAACTGCGGGTTGCATTCGAACACGTGTTGACGCTGTCGGAGGAGATGCCGTTCCGCGTTCGTGAGATCCCGGCATTCACTCCGATTGGCAGTGATCACGAAGCGTTCACCGCGGTGGGGGTGCCCGGCTTCTTCTGGAACCAGTCGGGCCGTGCCAACTACACGCACACGCACCACACGCAGTACGACACCTACGGCGCCGCGATCCCAGAATACCAACGGCATTCGTCGGTGGTTGCGGCGACCGGCGCCCTTGGCCTGGCCAATCTGCCGGAGCTGTTGACGCGCGAGAACATGAAGGTGCGCCGCGGCTTCAGTGGCGGTGCGCGCCGCAGTCGCCGCGTGCTCGGTGTGCAACTCGGTGAGGACGGCGTCACCATTGGCGTGGTGACGAAGGACAGCGTCGCAGCGAAGGCTGGGCTCAAGGCTGGCGACAAGCTCGTGAAGATCGGCGAGGCGGCAATCAAGTCGCAAGGTGACCTGCGCCGCGCGCTGGCCCGTGGTAAGAAGAAGAAGTCGCTGACGTTCCTGCGCGCTGACAAGCAGCAGACGGTTGAAGTGACGTTCCCGCGCTAATCGCGTGCGAATCGCAGCGCCGTGACGTTGGCGCTACGTACCCGGAGCCGAGACCACCATGGCGTCCCAAGGCCGGCGACCACAGCCCGGGTGAGGGCATCAAAGGGCTCGGTTTCGTGCCGAAAAGGACTCCCTGCGATTCGTTTCGGTCGAGTAGCGCCCGAATCGCTAAGAATCTGGGGCGCGACTCTGGGACTACTGTTGCCTCGACTGCACGTGCTCGCCACGCTACCGGCATGACTGATTATCGGGCGCCACGTGGCACGGAACTGTCTTGTGCAAATTGGCAGATCGAAGCGGCTTACCGCATGGTCTTGAACAACCTGGATCCTGAGGTTGCTGAGGATCCGGAAAAGCTGATCGTCTATGGCGGCCTCGGCAAGGCGGCTCGCAACCCCGAAGCGCTGCAGAAGATCTTGGCGACGTTGCGTCGCCTGCA
>JBNMND010000022.1:0-31723 GCA_051274975.1 Planctomycetota bacterium
CGAACTGAAGGACGTGCGCCGCCGTTTAGTCGCCGATCTACAACCGTTGATCGAGCGAGGTCCGGTGCGCGAGGTCTCTGCCGAGCCCGCCATCGAGCGAGTCGCGGCGCGGTTAGCGGCGCCGTTCGCGGCGCCGTTCGCGAGCGATGGCTCGGACCAGTCCGCGGTCATGGTGCCGTTGGTGCGCAGTGATGAACAACTCGATGCTGCGATCGCGGCCGGAGTGTCCGAGGTCGAACTCGACTTCATGGAGTTCATCGGGCTCGGCAAGGCGTTCGATCGTGCTCGCGCAGCAGGTCTGCGTGTCACGGTTGCGACAACACGCATCGGTAAGCCCGGCGAAGACGGGCTAGTCGAGCGCATCTTCAAGCTCGAACCCGACGGCATCTTGGTGCGACACTTCGGCGCACTGATGCGTTGTCTCGCACAACGCGAGAAGGGCCTGACCGCGGTCTTGCACGGAGACTTCTCACTGAACGCGAGCAACTCGCTGACGGCGCGCTATCTGTTGCAGTTGGGGCTCGAGAGCATCACTGCTTCGTTCGATCTCGATGAGAAGCAGTTGTTCGCGATGTTGCGCGATACGCCCGGTCACCGTTTGGCGGTTGTCGCGCACCATCGCATCCCAACCTTCCACACCGAGCACTGCGTCTACTCGCACCTGCTGAGCAACGGCCGCGACTACCGTTCGTGCGGCCGGCCGTGCGAGGAACATCACGTCGCGTTGCGAGATCACATGGAGCGCGAGCATCCGGTGATCGTTGACGTCGGTTGCCGCAACACGGTCTTTCATCACGCGCCGCAGCAAAGTGCTTCGTGGACGGACCGTTTGATGCAGGCTGGTGTGCGGCGATACCGGGTCGAGTTCGTGCGTGAGACGGCTGCCGAAGTTACCGAAATACTGGCCGCATGGCAGGACCTACTCGCGGGTCGTATCGACGCCGACGAACTGACTCGGCGGACCGGCGCCAGCGGTCAGGTTGGCGTTGCGCAAGGCGGCATGAAGCTGCTCGCCGAGTAGTGTCTCGGGTGAATATTCGGGTGAGTGTCTCGGACAGACGCCTGAGGTAAAAGCCTCAGGCCGGCAGCACGCGCAGCAGTCGCTGTAAGAACGCGCAATACACGGCGCCAAACGCGCAGCCCGCGTGCCACAGCATGCGCAGGCCCCAGGCAACGTCGCTTGGGAAGTAGTTTTCGGCGACGAGTTCCAGGATGCCGCCGATTACGCATGCCATCACGGCCACGATGGTTGCGATCAATGCGGCCATCGGTACGGCGCGTGCCCCTTCGGGTAGTGGTGGTAGGGGGCGGCGATACCACGTCAGTCGCGCGATCACCTGGAGCGAGAATCCTGCGACGACCAGGATCATCCACTGAATCGGCTGGAGTTCGTGGCCTCGGAAGACCGCGACGCCGGCGGCCCACAGAATGCAGATGGTGAGCGGACACAGGCTGAGCAAGCGATCGAGCCAGATTGCGCCTGGCGAGCGGTTTGGCTGCTTGCGAGGGCTTGCGGGTTTGGTTGCCACTAGACGGATCGCGGGGGCGCCGCGTGGCCGGTTGGGAACAGGATTCTGCGCATCACGGGATCGTGCCCGGGGATGCAGCTTGTTGAAAGCCTTTCCCCGAGCGAGGTCGTGTCATAACCTGTTCGCCTCGATGAAAGTCCTCGTTGTCGGCCAAGGCGGCCGTGAACACGCCCTCGCTTGGAAAATCCAACAATCGCCATTGGTCGACCGCGTTTACGTGGCACCTGGCAACCCCGGTACCGCGCAGGTCGGCGAGAACGTCGACATCCCTGTCGATGACCTCAAAGGCCTCGCCCAGTTTGCCGTCGATAACGATATCGATCTGACCGTCGTTGGTCCCGAAGCGCCGCTGTGTGACGGCATCGTCGACCTGTTCCGCGAGAAGGGCCGGCTGTGCTTTGGCCCGGACAAAAGGGCCGCTGAGATCGAAGGGTCGAAGTTGTTCGCTCGCGATCTGTGCAAGGACCACCGTATTCCCGGTCCCGCCTACTGGCACTTCGAGAACATGGCGACGGCGCGTGCGTTCCTCGAAGGACGGCCCGATGGACCGATCGTCGTCAAGGCGTCTGGACTCGCTGCTGGTAAGGGCGTCGCGGTCTGTAAGGACAACGAAGAAGCGCGTGCTGCCGTGTCGCACTGCCTGGAACAAGTGCGCCCTGGAGAAGGTCGCGGTTCCATCGTCTTCGAAGAGTTTCTTGAAGGACCCGAGGTGTCGCTGATCACGATTACCGATGGCGAGACGATCGTGCCGCTCGAACCGGCGCGCGATCACAAGCCGGTCGGCGAGGGCGACACCGGACCGAACACCGGCGGCATGGGCGTGATCACACCGGTCTCGTTGATGCCGCGCGTCGCGCAGCAGATCGAAACCCAGATCGTGTGCCCGACCGTGCATGCGATGAATCGCGAGAAGCGTCGCTACCGCGGCTTCCTCTACGCGGGCCTGATGCTGACGCAGCAAGGGCCGCGCGTGCTCGAATACAACTGCCGCCTTGGCGATCCCGAGACGCAGCCGCTGATGATGCGGATGAAGTCGGATCTCGTGCCACTGTTGATGGCGACGGCCCAAGACAAGCTCGATACCGTCGAAGCGCCAGAGTGGGATCCGCGAATCGCCGTCTGCGTCGTCGCATGCAGCGGCGGCTACCCGGGCACCTATCGCAAGGGCGTGCCGATCTTTGGTCTGGACCGAATTGAAACCGGACCGGACCTGCAAGTGTTCCACGCCGGAACGCGCTTGGCTGGCCGCGACCTGTTGACCGACGGTGGTCGCGTGTTCGCGGTGACCGCGCTCGGCACGGATGTGCACGAAGCGCGTAAGCGCTGTTACGACGCCCTCGCGCTCGTTGAGTTCGCCGGCATGCATTTCCGCGAGGACATCGGGATCTCTCAGGCGGCGACTCGCGCCTAATTAACGTTGATGAGTGCTCATCCGGAACGCGCAGGGAAGTCCGAAAATGAGGCGAGCATCGTTGAAGATGCTCTGCGCAAGAGCGGGTTTCGTTGGACTAACCAGCGCGCGTTGATCGTGCGCGAAGCGCTGGCGACGCACGATCACTTCACGGCCGAAGAGCTGCTCGACCTGTGCCGCAAGAAGGACCCAAAGGTCTCGCGCGCGACGGTCTATCGCACCCTTTCTGTTCTTGAGGGTGCCGGTTTTGTCGAAGGCCTGGAGACCGGCGACGGCGGCCGTCGCTTCGAGCACGTTCTCGGCCACGAACATCATGACCACATGGTGTGCATGATCTGCGAGAAGATCCTCGAGTTCCGCGATGACGAACTCGAACGTCGACAAGAGCTCGCCGCCAAGCGCGTTGGCTTCAAGATCCAGCGCCACAGCCTGCGTCTGTATGGCACGTGCAAGCAGTGCTTACAGGAGCAGCGCAAGAAGTGACCGCGAGCCGCGAACGCGTCCTCGTTGTCGATGATGAGCCAGACCTAGCGGAGTCGTGCGCTTACTTCCTTGAGCGAGCCGGCTACGAAGCGCGTTGTGCTGAGTCGGCACAACAAGCGCTCGACATGCTGCAGAAGGAGTCGTTCTCGGTAGTGGTTAGCGATGTGCGCATGCCACGCATGAGTGGCATGGAGTTGCTGACCGCGATCCGCGAGCGCGACCCTGATATCGAAGTGCTGCTGCTGACCGGCTACCCGGATCTGCAGATGGCCGTGTCGGCGATCAAACAGGGCGCGTTCGACTACCTTGCCAAGCCCTATGTTGAAGAGGACCTGATCGAGCGCGTCGCCAAGGCGATGGCGCATCGCCGGGTCAAGGATCAGAACGAAGGGCTACGTGAGCGTCTGCGTTCGGGCGTGTCCGGTCGTCGGCTGATTCACACCTCGGAAACGTTCCAGGCTTCGGTCGCGATGCTGGAGCGAGCGGCTCGCACCACAGCATCGGTGCTCCTGATCGGCGAGAGCGGCACCGGCAAGGAACTGTTAGCGCACCATCTGCACGATTCCAGTGATCGCTCTGACAAGCCGTTCGTGCCAGTCGACTGTGCCTCGATTCCCGTTGAGCTGTTTGAGAGCGAGTTGTTCGGCCACAAGAAGGGCGCCTTCACTGGGGCGGCGTCAGACAAGCTCGGGCTGTTCCAAGTCGCCGATGGCGGCACGCTGTTCCTAGACGAACTCGGCGAACTGCCGCTCGAGTTCCAGGCGAAGCTGTTGCGTACGATCCAGGAACGCACCGTGCGTCAGATCGGCAGCAGCACGCAAAAAGATGTCGACGTGCGCATCGTGGCGGCAACCAATCGCGACCTGCAGAAGGATGTCGAAGAGGGCAAGTTCCGCTCCGACCTGTTCTACCGACTCGATGTCGTGCGCATCGAGGTGCCACCGCTGCGCGATCGGCAAGGCGATGTCGACGTGTTGGTCGCGCACTTCCTCGAACGCTTCGGCAAGGATCCAGGCATCACGCGCATCGCCAGCGAAGCGGCGGAGAAGCTGCGGGCCTATCCTTGGCCAGGCAACGTGCGTCAGCTACGCAACGCGATCGAACGCGCGTGCGCGCTCGGCAATGCGCCGGAGCTTGGCCTCGACGATCTGCCGCCTGAGTTGCTGTCCAATGATCCGGCGGCGCGCGCCGAGGTGGTGGACTCCGAGGAGGGCACGTTCCAAGAGATGAAGGCGCGTCGCATCGCAGCTATGGAGCAGACCTATGTCGAAAGTCTGCTGACGAAGCACAAAGGCAACGTCACGCACTGCTCGGAAGAAGCTGGCATGGCGCGCAGTGCCTTCCAGAAGCTGATGCAGAAGTACGCGATCCGTAGTGCGGACTATCGCGGTTAGGCCGTCGTGTGCGGCGCGTCCTGCTCGTTAGTTGCCGCCGCACGAGGTCCGCGACAGCAACCCCAGCATCATCAATGCCGCGGGCATCAGCCTTCCGCTTGTGCCGTCTTGACCATCTCGCGGAACACCACCATGCCGTCGCCATCGAGTGGCAGTTCGCCGTTGTCGAGCTGCGTGCGGCGCCAGTTCGGCATGTGGATCGGCAAGTAGCTACGGTCTGGGTGCGGCATGACGCCGAGCACGCGACCGTTGTGGTTGGTCAGGCCTGCGATGCCTAGCGGCGCACCGTTTGGGTTGGCCGGGTATTGCTCGGTCGCCTGGCCATCTTGGTCGACGTAGACGACGGCAGCGAAGCCTTCGTCGACGAGCGTTTGCTGCGCTTGTGGGCTGGTTGCCACCAAGCGACCTTCGCCGTGCGCGGCAGGCCAGCGCAGCGTCAGCCCTTCGGGCAAGAACGAACAGCGCGACTTCTGCGTCTTCACTGTGACCCAGCGACACTCGTAGTGGTTGCTGAGGTTGTGCGTCAGCGTGACCTCTTCTTCGAGCGTTCCCTTGGTGCACGGCAGCAGGCCGAGGCGCACCAACACTTGGAAGCCATTGCAGATACCGACAACCAGGCCGCCGCGATCGACGAAGTTCAGGATGCGTTCGCCGAGCTGCGCCTTCATCTCTTGCGCGAGTACGCGGCCGGAGCTGATGTCATCGCCGTAGGAGAAGCCGCCGGGAACCGCGAGGATCTGGAACTGATCCAGAAGCTCTGGCTGCTCGAGCAGCTTCTTGATGTGCAGGTATTCGCTCGTGCCACCGGCGCGTTCGAATGCGTGATGGGTCTCGCGTTCGCAGTTGATGCCGGGCGCGCGCAGGATCAGGGCCTTGGGGTTGCTCATCGCTTTGCCTCCGCGGTCAGCGTGCCGTCGAGGTCGAGCGGGTGCTTCCAGGCGTATTCGGCTTCGGCGATCGTCAGGTTCGCGATCGCTTGGTTGTTGTTGGTGAACGCCACTTGGTCGTCGCTGCGAACTTCGCCGATGACCGCGAACGGAACCTCGTGCAAGTTGGCCTGGAGGTCGTCGAGTCGGTCCGGCGGGATCTCGAGTAAGAAGCGGCTCTGTGTCTCACTAAACATGCGCTTGGTCGCGTCGAGGTTGCCTTCGACGGTTAGCGCTTCGAGTTGCACGTTGGCGCCGAGGCGGCCACCGATCGACATCTCGGTTGCCGCTGCGGCAACACCACCTTCGCTGAGGTCGTGCGCGCTAAGCACACAGCCCGCTTGGATGGCGCGGTGCACGCCGTTGAGCGTTGCGAGGGCCGAGTCCTTAAGCACGCGCGGCGCGTTCTTGCCTAGCTCGCCCTTGGTCTTGTAGTAGACGCTGCCGCCGAGTTCGTCCTTGGTTGTTCCGACCAGAACGATCTTGCTGCCGGCGCGTTTGAAGTCGCTGGTCATCGTGCGGCGTACGTCGGGGATGACGCTCATCGCCGTGACCAGGATGCAGCCGGGGATGCGGATCGTCTTGGTGCCGCCATCTGCGAGGGTGGCGCGGAACTCGTTGTGCAACGAGTCCTTGCCGGACACGAATGGGGTGCGGTAGGTCATCGCCAGGTCGCACAGCGCTTCGGTTGCGCGCACCAGTTCGCCAAGGCACTGCGGGTCGCGGGTGTTGCCCCAGCAGTAGTTGTCGAGGATGACCGTGTAGTCGGGGTCGCCACCGGCGGCGACCGAGTTGCGCATCGCCTCGTCGAGCGCGCACTCGGCCATCGAGGCCGGATCGATCTTGCTGTAGCGCGGGTTGAGTCCGTTGGACAACACGATGCCGCGCATCGAGCCGAGCTTCGGTGCGAGCACTGCTGCGTCGGCAGGACCATCTTCGTGGATGCCACACAGTGGCTTGCCGGCGGACCCGGCCTGCACTTCGTGGTCGTATTGGCGAATGATCCACTCCTTGCTGCAAACGCCGAAGTCGGCCATGACACTGAGCAGCGCCTGCTTGTGGTCGCTCTCGGCTGGCAGGTTGGGTTCGCTAAGGTCTGGGGCTGCGTAGCTCGCCTCGAGCACGCGCGCCGGCAGGCCGTCGTGCAGGAAGGCGAGGTCCATATCGCAGTGCACGTCGTCGTTGTGCTTGACGATGAGGCGGTTGTCGCTGGTGAACTTGCCGAGCACGAAGGCTTCTGACGCTTCGGCTTCACAAACCGCGAGCACGCGGTCGAGCTTCTCCGGCGGGACCGCGAGCACCATGCGTTCTTGGGCTTCGCTGATCCAGATCTCCCACGGCGTCAGGCCCGCATACTTGAGCGGGCAAGCTTCGAGGGTGACGATTGCGCCGAGGCCTTCGGCCATCTCGCCAACGGCTGAACTGAAGCCACCAGCCCCGCAGTCTGTGATCGCTGAGAACAGGTCTTCGTCGGCACACGCCAAGACCGCGTCCATTGCCTTGCGTTCGGTGATCGGGTCACCGATCTGCACGGCACCGCCACTCAGCGATTCACTCTTAGTGTTGAGTTCGATCGAACTGAACGTCGCGCCGTGGATGCCATCGCGACCGGTGCGGCCTCCCAGTGCGACGATGATGTCGCCCGGGTTGGCTTTCTTGAGACCGCGCGCGGTCGGCAGGATGCCGAGGCTGCCGACGTAGACGAGTGGGTTGCCGACGAAGTTGTCGTCGAAGTGTACGCTGCCGTTGACCGTCGGGATGCCCATCGGGTTGCCGTAGTCACGCACGCCGGAGACGACGCCCTTCATGACGGTCAGCGGGTGCAGGCAACCTTGCGGCAGGTCTTCATTCTTGAGGTCTGGCGGCGCAAAGCAGAACACATCCGAGTTGGCGATCGGTCGCGCTCCAAGGCCCGTGCCGATGATGTCGCGGATGACTCCGCCAATCCCGGTGCCAGCACCGCCGAATGGTTCGATCGCCGACGGACGGTTGTGCGTCTCGACCTTGATGCAGACCGAGTCGACGTCGTCAAACTTGATGATGCCGGCGTTGTCGACAAACACGCTGACGCAGAAGTCGCGGTCGAGCGTGTGCGTCACGTTCGCGATCGTGCTCTTCAGTAGGTTGTCGATCGTGCGGCCTTCGAAGCTCACCGTGCCGGTCAGCGTCTTGTGCTTGCAGTGCTCACTCCAAGTCTGCGCCAACGTTTCGAGTTCGAGTCGCGTCGGTTCGCGCTGCAACGTTTCGAAGTGCGCTTGGATGGTTTTCATCTCATGCCCGTCGAGCGCGAGACCACCGTCCTTCGACAACTCTACGAGTGCGTCTTCGCCGAGACCCTTGAGGGGAACTTCGTGCACCGACAGGTCCGGCTGTGGCGATTCACTGGGCAGTCCTGCCGGTAGCGCATCGACGAGGATCTGTTGCACGATGTCGTTGGCGAGATCCTTCTTCGCGATCGCGAGCAGTTGTTCGCTGGCGACATCGCCGCGCACGTCGTAGGTCTGATACGTGCCCGCCGCGACTACCGGAAGGAACATGTCTGCCAGTGACTTCTGCACCGAGTGGGCGACCGGGTCGGTCACACCAGGCTTCGGCACGATCGTCAGTGTGTGCACATCGGGCGCGTTGTGCACGACCGTGTCTGGCGCGTGCATGACGAACTCTTCGGTCACTGGGTCGCACAACACCGCCCGGGCAAACCCGTCGACTTGTTGTTCTGAGAGTTCGGCGCTCAGGAGGTATCCGCGCCTAGAGCGAACATCCGTGACACCGTGAAGACCGGCAGCCGTCAGCGTTCGCTGCGCGGCATCTCCGATCGGGTCCAGTTGGCCTTGTTTGGCCAAAACATCGATTCGCCACGCCTGCATTGTTGGCGACCACGATGCCGGTCTGGTCCAGGGCTTGCAAGTACGGACGAACGCCGCGGCACGTTACGTTTGCCGCAGATGGACTATCATCGGCATCCTCAACATCTTTCCACAGGTAGCCACCACCATGCGAGCCCTTCACATCCTGTCCGCCAGCCTCGTCTTGAGCAGCTTCGCCGCCACCCAGTGCGCCTTCTCAAGCGTCAGTGTCAGCAGTTATGGCCAGCCGTGCTCGGTGTTCTCGACGAACCCGACAACTGTGGGCGTCCAGCTGGACGTTACCAATTGCGAGCTCGGGATCGACGTGAGTGCATTCCCCGGTTGCTGCAACACCTACTTGGTGGGGCGAGTCTTGGTGCTCGGCCTGCAGCCAATCACTCAGCCGCTGCCACAGCTCGGCTGCACGCTGCTGACGTCGCCGGACGTGGTGCTGTTCCAAACGACCGGTTCGACGTTCCCGCTGCAGATGCCGAGCGCGCCGTTCCCGGCGACGACCCTGTTTGCTCAGGGGGCTGCGATCTACTTCACGACGATTGGATTTAGCGTCGACTGGGCGTTCAGCAGCGGCGCCCAGATCAACCTGCAGTAGCGGGTTGTCGGCGCTCGTTCCCGGCGGGCTAGTAGCTCTCGTCGGCGTTCGGGAATGCGCCGTTGCGCACGTCGTCGCAGTAGCTCTCGACCGCGCCGCCTATTTCCTTCGCCAGTTCGAGGTAGCGGCGCACGAAGCGCGGCTTGAATCGCGTGAACATGCCGAGCATGTCGTGCGTCACCAGGATCTGGCCGTCGGTATGCGGGCCCGCGCCGATGCCGATGATCGGGATACTCGTTGCTTCCGACATGCGTTTGCCGAGATCGCTCGGGACCTTCTCAAGCACGATGGCGCATGCGCCGGCCTGCTCGAGCGCCTTGGCGTCGTCAATCATCTGCTCCTGTTCCTTGCTGTCGGTGCCGCGGGTCTTGTAGGAGCCGAACTGGTTGATGCTTTGCGGGGTCAGGCCGAGGTGGCCCATAACCGGGATGCCAGCCGCGACGAGTCGCTGCACCGTCGGCACGAACTCGCGGCCGCCTTCGAGCTTGACCGCTTCGACGTGGCCTTCCTTCAGCAGGCGACCGGCATTGCGCAGGGCGTCTTCGATGCCGATCTGGTAGCTGAGGAACGGCAGGTCGCCGACCAGCAGTGCGCGTTCGCAGCCGCGGCTGACCAGTTCGCAGTGGTAGACCATCTGGTCCATCGTCACGGGAATGGTCGTGTGGCGACCTTGCATGACCGTAGCCACCGAGTCGCCGATCAACATGACATCGACGCCAGCCTGATCGAGCAGGTTGGCGAACAAGTGGTCGTAGGCGGTCAGGGCGGCGATGCGTTCGCCGTTCTGTTTGCGTTGCCGCAGGGTCGCCGTTGTGACCTTGCTACTGGCCACCATGCTTACCAGTCTCCGAACGTGTTCGGACCATCAGCAGGCGGTGCAGGTGGCGCGTCGGGTCGCTTGCCATCGCTGCCCGGGGGCGGTGGTGGGCGGTAGCTGTCGGTGTCGCCGTCCATGATGCGCGGGCCGCGCTTCTTCGGACGGTTCTTACCTTCGACAATGCTGCCGAACGTGGGCACGCGCTTCGGATCGAGTTCGACGTCGAACGCTGAAAGGTCGAGGCTCGGCGGTTCGATTACTTCGACCTTGCCGCGGCGATCTCGGTAGCGCGGCACAACATCGACGTCGCGGCCGCCAGTGGGGCGGCTCGGACGCTTGCTGCGCTTGCCATCACGTTTGCCATCGCGCTTGTCGTCGCGTCTCGACGTGCGCCTGGTGTCCTTCTTGCCATCGCGACTGCCTTCGCGTTTGCCATCGCGTGGCTTGCGCTCTCGTCCTTCGGCTGGCTTCTTGGCCTTGATGCGCGAACGGGCCCTGCGCGGACGCGCACCCTCTTCGCCATCCTTTTGGCTGCGCTCTTCGCCGCCTTCGCGGGAATCGTCACGCGGCTCGTCACGGGACTCGGCCGGGCGATCGTCACCACGGTCGTCGTCGGAACGGCTGCGGCCTCGGCGCCCACGGCGGCGGCGCGCGCGCGGCGCTGCGCCATCGCGGTCGTCACCATCGCGGTCACGATCGCTACGTTCGGCGGTTGCGTCATCTTGGCGGTCGCCCCGATCCCGATCATTGGCGTCACGATCGCGCTCGTTCCGATTGTCTTCGTTCCGAACGTTGTCGTTGCGATCGCGGTCTTCGTTGTGAGGTGACTGCTCGCTGCGGTCGCCATCACGCCGGTCGTCACGATCGTCGTCGTCTCGCGAAGCTCTGCGTCGCGAACTGCCACGGGGCGATCGCTTGGCGCGCGGGCGGCGCGGCTCGTCATCCCGATCGCCTTGCGCTGCGGCCGGTTGTTCGCGGGGCTCCCGATCGTCGCTGTCTCGATCGTCGCTGTCTCGATCGTCGCTGTCTCGATCGTCGCTGTCTCGATCGTCTGTGTCCCGAGTGTCGCTGTCCCGAGCGTCGCTGTTCCGAGTGTCTGTGTCCCTATCGTCGTCGTTGCCGCGATCCTGCGGGGAAGTCGGTCGCGCGCCGCGACGTCGGGCCTTCTCAGGCTTCGGTTGTTCGTCTTCCGAGCGCTTCTTCACCGGCTCGCTGTCCTGCACCGGGCCGCTGTCCTGCACCGGGCCGCTGTCGGGCTCCGGCTCGTCGAAGCTCGGGAAGGTTACGTCGCTGAGGTCTTCCTCTTCCGGGCGTGGCTTCTTGCGGCCGCGACGCTTGGTCGCAGGCTTCCTGAGCTCAGGCGTGTCGAGAGCCTGGGCCTCAAGAACAGGTTCTTCAACAGCAGAGTCCTTGACTGCAGGGCGCTTCTTGGCGACCGACTTCTTGGCGGCCTTCTTTCGAGTCGCCTTCTTCTTCGTCACGGGTAGTTCTTCTTCGACGGTTGCGTCGTCGTTTGCCGGAGCCGGTGCGTCGTCCTGATCATCCTGGTCCGCGCTAGGCGCTGGATCGGAGTCGGGGTCGATTACCTCGGTGGCCTTTGGGGTTTCGTCGTCGGTCGCAGCAGCCTCGGAACCTTCCGTGGTTGACTCGTCTTCCTCGTCATCAGAACGACGACGGCGGCGACGGCGTTTCTTGCGCGGCGCTGCTTCGGCATATGTGTCCGAGTCCGTGGCGGCTTCGCTGCTGCCTTCCGATGGGCTTTCGCTGGTTGCTTGCTCGTCACCCTCAATCGGATGCGTGCCGGCCAGGTCATACCAGTGGTCCACGTTGGTGCGTTCGTTACCTGCAGCCGCGGTGCGCAACGCATAGAGTTGCAGCGCTTCTTCGAAGTAAGGGCTGTGCAGGAAGGCTTCGATCCCGAAGCGGCGCTTGTCCTCGGCTTGATCGAATCGGTGCTGCACGCCACAGATGCGCTTCAGGCAGCCCGAGTCGCGGCGAGGCAAACGCAAGTCGATGGCGAGCGAACCGAGCAGGCGTTCGGCAATCGACGATGCGCTGCGGGTTGGCTCGAGTTCGCGTTGGGCTTCCACGGCGCCATACATCATGACCGCGAGTAGGACGCCGTTTGGCGGCGGCTCGCTGCCATCTGGCTGCGACTGCACGCGACGATCGAGTGCCTCGATCAGGCTCCAGAAGGTGTCGTGTTGTTTGTCGGTCGCCTTCTTCAGGAACTTGCCGACAACCGGGATCAGGTGCTCGATTGCGCCAACATCGCGCAGCAGTTCGAAGCTGCTCTTGGCGTGGCCCGAGCGCAACAGTCGCAGGATCTCTTCGAGCACGCGCGGTGGCGCGGCACGCTTGAGGTCTTCGGCGGTTTCGCCCATTGCGGCCAGCGTGTGCTTCTCGACGGTGAAGCCGAGGCGACCCGCGAACTTCGCCGCGCGCAGGATGCGCACCGGGTCTTCGCGGAAGCGCACCACTGGGTCACCGATCGTTCGGATCACCTTGGCCTCGATGTCTTCGAGTCCCTTGCAGTGGTCGACGATCAAGTCGCGTGTTGGGTCGAGGAACAGCGCGTTGACCGTGAAGTCACGCCGCACCGCATCCTCTTCTGCTGTGCCGAACTCGTTGTCGCGTGTGATCAGCAAGTCCGCGCCATCACCTTCCCCTTCGGGATTCTCCTGTGGCGTGCGACGGAACGTCGAACACTCGAGGATCTTGGTGTTGCCGTGGAAGTGCAGGTGCGCCAGCTTGAAGCGGCGACCGATGATGCGGCAATTGCGAGGGAACGTTCGCTTGACCTGAGGCGGGCGGGCCTCAGTCGCGATATCGTAGTCCTTCGGCGTGCGGTCCAGCAGAAGGTCGCGTACGCAACCGCCAACTAGATAGGCTTCGAACCCCTTGTCAATGAGGCGCGTTACCGCGCGCACGGCGTCGACGTCCAGGACGGACAAGTCGTGACCCGTAGGGGATAAGATCGTAGGTTCGATCGGTTTGCTCTTGGTGGATAACCGTTATGGAAGCCAACGGTTTACCTTCGCGCCCCGGGGCCTGACAAGGCGATTCTCTGCGCCGTCACTGCCTCTTTTGCTCTCGGGGGCCTAGCGGCAGGGGAAAACGGGCGTCAGGCCTGCAGTCCGCCGTCGACGGTGAGCACTTGGCCGGTGACGTAGCTAGCTTCTGCCGAAAGGAGATAACGCACCAAAGCGGTGACGTCTTGGGGGTGGCCGAGCCGGCCGGCCGGAACCTTGGAAAGCATGCGCGCTTGGCTCTCGCGGTGGCTGTGATCGTGGTTGATCAGGCCTGGGGCGATGACATTTACGGTGATACCGGACCCTGCGACTTCTGCGGCCAGGGAGCGCGCGAGCTGGATGACGGCTGCTTTGGCGGCGAAGTAGACGGGGGCGCGCAGCATAGCGCGGTGCTTGTCGGCGCCGGCCGCGGCGAACAGGATGACCCGGCCGATGCCGCGCTTGACCATGCCCGGAACGACCGCCTGGATCGTCTGGAAGACGGTGTCGACGTTGCTCGCGAACAGGTGGTGGTAGGTGAACTCGCTGGTTTCGAGCAGCGGTTGCTCGACGAAGTCACCGATCGAGTGGATCAGCGCGTAGGGGGCGCCGTATTTCTCATCGAAGGTCGCGTAGGCGTCGCGGACCGCGGCTTCATCGGTGGTGTCGACGCCGCTCTTACGGGTCCAGATCGTGCTGCGCTCGGGGAACTCGGCCGCGATGGCGCGGCCGATGCCCTGGCCACCGCCGACGAGTAGCAGCTGCCCGTCGGGGATGTTGGGGCCACGGTTGCCGTGGCCGAGCCCGGTGTGGTCTGCGCCGGTCACGATTGGCGCATCCAGCCGATGATTTCCTTCAGCTTGGGTGGGTTGCCAGTCATTAGGACGCCGACGCGGAACACCTTACCGGCTGCCTTGAAGGCGAACCAGATGGTCGCGATCATGATCAGGGTCGTGACGATGTATTCCCAAAGCTCCGGTGGGCCTGCGGCGCGGTTCATCATTGCGAACGGCGTGAATAGGGGAATGAAGCTCATGACCTTCGCAACGGTTCCGTTTGGTTCCTGGATGATCGGAATCATGGCGATGAGTGGCACCATCAAGACCATGACCACAGGCTGCATCAGGTTCTGCGCTTCCTTGAGCGTGTTGCAGACGGAACCGATGGCGACTAGCACTGCTGCGTAGAGCAGGAACCCGCCGAGGAAGTAGAAGACGAACATCCCGAGGAACTTAATGTTGCCCAGCACCGGGATGATCATCTTCACGAAGTTGCCTTCCGCACCAAGCACGAGAGGCGCTATCCAGGCAGCCAGCAGCGCGAATCCTACCCATGTGCCGATGATCGTCAGCCCGGTGAAGGCGATGCCAAAGATCTTGCCGTTCATCAGTTGGCTGGGGCTTACCGAGGACAGCAGCACTTCGATGATTCGGTTGCTCTTCTCTTCGATGGTGTTCGTCAGCAGCAAGTTGGCAATGCTGAAGATGGCTATCCACAGCAAGTAGACGAACGCGGCTGGCGCATACTGGTTGCTCGTGTCCTTTTCTTCTACGGCCGCTTCCTCACCCTTCTCGTTGACCTTCCGTGAGGTGAACGCAACCCGCTTTTGGATGTGCTTGGCGACCGAGTCCTTGATCTTCGCTTCGCGGATTCGATCCTTCTGAATCAACGTTGTCAGGGCAGACTCGTAGGCACTCTTTAGACCGGTGTCCGCACGATTGTTCGACACGTAGCGGAAGTCACTCACGGAGTTGAGCGGGTCAGCTCCGAGGATGAAGTAGGCGAACAAATCGCCCTCGTTGACCATTACGCCTAGCTCTTCGAGACGTGCCTCAGGTGTCTCCCCTTTGAGTTCTAGTTCGTCCAGGGCGACGTAGTCGAATTCCTTGCTGCGGCGAATGCCTTCGAATGTGGCGAGAATCTCTGGGGGCTGCTGTTGCATCCAATTGGATAGCGCTAGCAGTTGCTCGCCGGTCGGATCGCTGTCCGCCTTGAAGCCCTTGAATTGCTCGATCAACTCCTTGAGTGCGGGCTTCATTTCGCCCTGCTCCGCTTCCTGCTTGGCGTTGGCGATGATTTGGAACATCACCTTCGTGTCGCCGCTACGGAACTCGCGTTCGGCGCGCTTCAGGAGGTTCTGGTCGTTCAGATCTACGACGGTGTACTTTTGGACCTCTTTGAACTCGCGGATCAGCTTGCCGATGCCGATCGATGCTGCGATCAGGATTGGCACGATGAAGATGCCAATCCAGAACGTCTTGGTTCGCACGTTCTCGAGATACTCGCGTTGCGCGACAAGTATTGTCTTGCTGGCCATTAGGCGTTTCCTCCAACGGCTTCGAGGGCTGCATCGCGTTCTTCAACGGTGCGCACGAAGATCTCGTGGAGCGATGGCTCGCTGAGGTCAAAGCTGCGAATCGTCAGGTGGTCGAGCATCCAGCGGAGTGCGTCTTGAGGACTCTCGCCTTGCTTGAGGAAGATCTCGGCAGCCTTGTTGTTGTCGTTGACTCGGTCGACACCAGGCATCTGCTTCAGCACGCTGCCATCGCCGTCGTATTGAATCTGAATGCCCTTCTCGAGGCCTTGCTTGACGTCGGCGAGGGTGCCCGCGAACGCGAGTTCGCTCTTATGAATCATCATCATTTCGTCACAGAGCTGCTCGGCCTGCTCCATGACGTGCGTCGAGAAGATCACGGTGCGACCTTCGCGCTTCATCTGCAGGATGGTGTCACGCATGACGTCGCGGTTGACCGGGTCGAGACCCGAGAACGGTTCGTCGAGAATGACCAGATCAGGTTCGTGAATGATCGTGCCAAGGATCTGGACTTTCTGGCCCATGCCCTTGGACATCGCTTCACACTTCTTGTCCATCCAGTCCTCGAGGCCGTACTTCGTCAGTAGCTCCTTGGCCTTCAGATTGGCGGTGGACGTATCCATGCCCTTCAACTTGCCGAAGTAGGCGACGATGTCCGCCGTCTTCATCTTCTTGTAGAGACCCTTCTCCTCCGGCAGGTAGCCGAGGCGGTCTTTGACTTGCGAAGCATCGGAGTGGCCGAGCACCGAGATGGTGCCTTTGTCCTGATGAAAGATGCTCATCACCATGCGGATGGTTGTCGTTTTACCGGCGCCGTTCTGACCGAGGAACCCGTAGATGGAACCCTTGGGAACCTTCAGCGAGAGATCGGAGACTGCCGTAAACTGACCAAACCGCTTGGTGACGCCATCGAGTGTGAGAGCGTAATCCATGTGCGAGCGCGGCTGGTGGCCACGTTGGGGAGAAGATTGTCATTGGCCCCGATGTGAGGCAAGGCGCGCATCGAAGAACGCGGCAACGATCTTTGTCGAGCGTGGTGACCGAGCTCGTTCAGGGTTTCGGCTTTGCCCAGAATGACAAACGGCGAACACCTGCGTAGGTGCTCGCCGTCTGCGTGCCAGCGCGAGCGCTGGCGATCGCTTGTGCGCCACCCAGAGGTAGCGCAATGCATCGGTTCTAGTAGCCGATTACGATCTCGACACCGTTGCTGGATGCGACTCCGAGCGTGGTGGCAGCCGAGAGCGCAATGCCTTGAGACGAGAACCTCGAGCCGATCAGGACGAGCGAGTTCGGGATCGGTAGCGCGAACGAACCGGTGCCGCTGGCAACCGCGCCGGTCGCGAACAGACCGATGTTCAGGTTCGTGTAGCCAAAGCAACCGGCCATGCCAACTGCGGTCAGGTCGACGCCAGGGTTAACAGCGATGGTGCCGAAGCCAACGAAGGCTGCCGGGATCGTGAGGTTGTTGACTTCGAGCGAGAACGCTGCGTTGTCGACTGCCGGCACGCCGGTCGTGGTCAGCGTCAGGCCGTCGCAGCCAGTGCCGTAGGAGATGGCTTCGGCCGCGCCCGACGCCGTCGTCAGCAGGAAGTCGAACGTGAACGGGCGGGCGCCAAGTGTGCCCAAGACCTGTTCGCGGTAGCCGATGTACAGGGCGCGCTCGGCGCTGGCGATGGTCGCGCTAAACAGCGTGCCGTCCGGGGCGCCGAAGGAGCCGCCAAAGCGGCCTTCGGCGCTGGTGCCGTTGATGTTGAGGAGGATGCGCTGCCAGCCGTCGTTGACGCCGGCGACGATCGGGATCGAGCCGACGACGATTGGGCCGCTCAGCGCGCTTGCTCCCATGCCGCCATCGTTGCGGTCCATCAGGTAGATCGTGCCGCCGGAATCGTCGCGCACGTATGTCCAGACGAAGCCGGTGTCACCGTTGGCTGCGAAGCCGAGCAGTGTGGTCGGGTCGGGCAAGTTGTAAAAGGTGCCGGAGGTGCCGTAGCCGAACGACCACATCTCCAGTTCGCCGGTCACGAGTGGCGTGGCGTCAATGTAGACGTAGGCTTCTGCGTTCACGTCGGTTGCCGGGTTGCTGAGCTGCATGGCGTGGTCGCCGCCACCGGACGAATCCCACAGAACTGCGGCCAAACCGCCTTGAGGCGAGGCCGGGATCACGCTGGGGTTGTTGGTGTCTACCAGTGCTGGGTCAATGATCTTCGGGCTGACGAACGAGCCTTGCCAATCCAGGATGTCGTTGCCGACAGTCTGACCGTCAAAGACATCGAAGGTCTGCGACAGCAGCGGCAGGGTGTTGCTCGTGCCAGGCGACCAAGGTTGCACACGGAAGTCGTTGCCGTTGTTGTTGGTGTCGTAACCGTCGCGCAGGCGACTCCAGGAGGTTTCGAGACCTTCGATGAGAGTGAAGTTGCCCCAGATGCCTTCGCCTTCGGCGAGTGCTGGGTTGAAGACGCCCTTGTTTGCCTCGTAGATCAGCGTGTCGACGATGCCCGTGCCGGTCGCGTCGAACAAGGTGATCGATTCATTCGAGTTCTGCAGGAAGCCCGACGCACGAAAGATGTCGATGTTCGGGACGAGGGTGTCGCCCAGGACGAGGTAATCGCCGGCGGCGATGATCGTTCCCGCAGGGAACACTTCCGTGAAGTTGACGCCATTTGAGTCGTCGCCGACCAGTGACCAGCCACTGACGTCGACGGCGGCGCCTGAGCGGTTGAAGAGTTCGATATACTCGTGGTCGTCAGTGCTTGAGTCGTCGTAGCTGAACTCGTTGATGACGACTGGGGCAGTGGAGCTGCCTTGTCCTCCTTGCGGGAGGAAGGCGAGTGTATTGAGGAGGACGGTGCTAAGCATTGGTTGAGGCTCGGAGATGTGCAGGTGATGAGGAGTGCCGCCGGCTTGAGAGTTTGGGCGGGGTGTGTTCGCAGCATCCAGTTGGCGGGAACGACTCGGCACGCTAAATGGCATGAAGTCCTTGGGCCAGAGGCTATTCGCCTACTCGACGTCTCGAAGAGGTCGCAAGTGGAATTGGCAGCCCGGCGGACCGTTTCTTAGATGCGGCTGACCAAATCATCCCGAAGGTTGGCGAGGATGCGCAAGATCACGGGCCGTCATCAAAGAGGCCTCGTGGTTGGCGGTCGTTCGCGTGATGACGGGCACTCGCAAGACGTGAACGACCAGCGGTCGTCAAGCGCAGTGGTGATGCGCGACGATTGATGAGCCGAATCCATCGTTCGGTCAGCTGGGAGTCCGCTGGTGCGCTGGGCACGCTCCGTGACGGACTGTCTGGTCTACGGACTGTCTGGTCTTCTGTAGGCCTAGCTCTCCGATCTAGGCTTCTGTCTCTAGGTCTTCGGGCCTAGGTGTTCAGCATAGCCAGCAGGCACAGCATGCCGATCGCTATCAGAGTCAGCGCGACCGAAGTACGGTTCAAGCCAGCGGTCGAGGTAGTGGTGGTGGTTCCGTCTCGCATGGTCTCGTGGGGGTTAAAGGTTCCAAGAAGAGTCGTGGTGGTGAGACTCTTCGAGGGCGACGTTGTGGTAGGTATTAGTCCGAAATCGCGTGGCGGTTGCAGCTACCACGGAGGAAGGACTAAAAAAGTTCCGATTTGTTCTCGGGGCTCCTACTGAGATAGGACGATCGGGTGCCTATTCGCACGCGGAGTTTCAAAGTGCTTTTTTGCCCGGCACAGGTACAGTGCTCCGCCAAATCTGAAGGATCGGCGGACCTGCTGTCGATCTACACGTTCCGGTTTCGCCGGCGCGTAACGAACAAAACGTTAGCCCTCCAGCGTGCCATGAGCAAGGAACTGCGACTCTTCACCAGCGAATCTGTCAGCGAAGGACATCCGGATAAGGTCTGTGACCAAATCTCCGATGCGATCCTCGACGCCATCTTGGCCCAGGACCCGGAATCCCGGGTCGCCTGTGAGACCATGGTCTCCCGTGGCTTCGCAGTGGTCGCCGGTGAGATTACGACCAAGGCTTACGTCGACTTCCAGGAGACGGCCCGGAACGTGATCAAGGAGATCGGCTACGACGATCCCGAAATCGGTTTCGATTCGAACTCCTGCGCCGTGCTCACGTCGATTCAGGCACAGTCCGCTGACATTGCTCTCGGGGTCGATGAGACCACGTCGCAGAGCAAGGAGCAGGGCGCTGGCGACCAAGGCATGATGTTCGGCTACGCGTGCAACGAGACCGATGTCTTGATGCCGTTCCCGATCCACTACAGCCACCGCATCCTCGAGAAGTTGGCTGCAGTGCGTAAGAACGGCACGTTCCCGTTCCTGCGTCCGGACTCGAAGAGCCAGTTGACGGTCGAATACGATGCCGAAGGCAACGCTAAGCGCGTGCACACGGTCGTCATTTCGCACCAGCACAGCCCGAACGTTTCGACCGAAGACCTCGCCGCGGCGCTGAAGAGCACCTCGCTCGAAGTTTTGCCGGAGGACATGGTCGACGCCGAAACGCGCTGGTTCCTCAATCCAACCGGCCGCTTCGTGGAAGGTGGCCCGAAGGCTGACTGTGGCCTGACCGGTCGCAAGATCATCGTCGACACCTACGGCGGCATGGGCCGTCACGGTGGTGGCGCGTTCTCGGGTAAGGATCCTAGCAAGGTCGACCGTTCGGCTGCCTACGCAGGCCGCTGGGTGGCAAAGAACGTCGTCGCCGCCGGCTACGCCGACCGCTGCGAAGTGCAACTCGCCTACGCCATTGGTGTCGCCGACCCGGTCAGCATCCGTTGCGACTTGTTTGGCACCGGCAAGGTGTCTGATGATGCGCTGACCGCCGCGATCCGCGAGGTCTTCGACCTGCGTCCGGCCGGCATCATCAGTGCGCTCGAGCTCAAGCGTCCGGTGTTCCGTCAGACTGCCGCCTACGGCCACTTCGGCCGCCCAGAGTTCACCTGGGAGCGCACCGACCGCGTCGAAGCGCTGCGCAAGATTCTCGGCTAAGGCCGCAGATCGCCGGCGAGATTCTCGCCGAGAGCCAGAATCCTCGGAATCCGTGCGAGCGCCCAGCTTCCCGGCAGGCGCCCAGATTCCCGACCGAATCTCTGCGGCTATGCGCGTAGGGGTGCCGCGTCCTCAAGGCGGTTGCGGCGAAGGTTCTAGGTCAGAATGCCGATCAAGGCGGTAGTTTGGGTCTGACAGGTGTTTTTCTCAGCTGCGTCCTGACGTTCGTAGACAAACTCGGGTCCGGCCATTGCGAGTTCCGAAATGTGGGATTCCGGCTGGAAGTTGGTTTCGCGGCCGTGGTTCGCGACTATGGATAAGTGCATTCTGGCGAATTCAGGTGAGGTGGTCATGCAAGAGCAAGAAGTCGAAGTCTCCTTCTGTGATCTCTGCGGCACGTCAGTGCCCGCTGGAGATATTGACGCGCAATCCGCAGTTCTGCATCAGGGCAAGACGATTGGCAGTTGTTGTCTAGGCACGTTGCGCGAGGCGGCAGCGTCCTCGGACGCTTCCGTGAGTCCTCCGAGTCTGCCGGGCGCCGCAAAGAGCGCTCTTGGACAGGTTTCAGGTGCCCCGGCTCCCGCCTCAAGTGGCGGTGACTCCAGTCGCATGCTGACGGTCGCGATTGTCATGATGATCGCGTTCGCCGGTGGCGTGATGTTCCTCGATAGCCGTTTGTCGCGTGTCGAGGACGCGTTGATCAAGGCCTCGGATGCTGCGGCGATGCGCCAGAAGGCCGACAGTGAGGCGCTGCAAGCGCTGTCGGTGAAGGCCGACGGCTTTGCTGCGCGCGCCGACGTTGCGGCCATTGGTGCCAAGCAAACCGAGTTGGCTGGCACCATGGCAACGCTGAGCAAAGATGCTGCGCAGCGCCAAACGGTCTTGGAGCAGGAAGTCGGTGGCCTGCGCACGCAGGTCAACGAAACGATGGCCAAGATCGTCGACTACCGACCGCTGTTCGAAGATCTGCGCCAGCGCCACACGCGCGCCATGGCCGCGATCGAAGGCATGCGCAGCGAAGTTGCTGCCGTGCCGGCATCGGCAACGCCTGTTACTGGTCCCGGTCCGGTGGTCAGTGCGCCGGCGATCGATCTGCCGCCAGAATTGGCGGACCAAGTGCGCAAGTTGTCTCACGCAGATCCAGCCGTTCGGTTCGAGGCGGTCGATGTGCTGGCCGAGAGCAAGAACCTGAAGGTTCTGCCATACCTGTTGCCGCTAGCGAAGGATCCCGACGCGTTCGTCCGCCGTCTGACGGTCGAAGGGCTGCGTGAGTTCGAAAAGCCTGAGGCCGTCGATGCGCTGATCGCCGCACTGCGCGATGAAGACGAGAACGTCTGCGATACTGCGTGGCGATCGCTGCGAGACCTGACTGGCCAGAAGTTCAAGTTTGAGGCTTCGGCGAGCAAGGAAGCGCGAGGCCGTGCGGCGCAAGCTTGGCAAGATTGGTGGGCGAAGGCACGTACGACGTTTGGCACCTAGGTCGAACGGGCTCCGCAACCCAGAAACGCGGTAGCTTAGACCTCCAGCCCGAGTCATGACGGCGCCGTTCTGGCAATGGGGGATGATGGCTGCCCGCGCGATTGCGTGGTGTGGCGGCCGAGAGACGTTCTTCGGGACTCACGAAGATTGCCGACGAGCAGTCTTGCGTTAGAGACCTTGCTACGGCTTGCTACAAGTTCGTCTGACGGAAGCGCTGGTGAACGCCACCGAGCGCCCGAACGCCCACGTAGCAAATCATGGCTTGGCATAACCGCACGAAGATCGTCGCCACTCTCGGTCCAGCATCCGACACCGATGAGGTCGTCACCGACCTGATTCAGAATGGTGTGGACGTGTTTCGCATTAACTGTGCGCATGCCAACCACGAGACGATTGGCATCGTCGTCAACCGGATCCGCCGCCTCGCGAAGCGTCTTGATTGCGCCGTCGGCATCCTGGCCGACTTGCAGGGGCCGAAAATTCGCGTTGGCAAGCTGAAGAACGCCGAGCCGATCTACCTGAAGCGCGGCGACACGGTGATCATCGATGTTACCCCTGGGGTTATCGGTGATGTCGAGAAGGATGGCACCATCCGCATTGGCACCGGCTACGAGCGGTTGGCCAAGGACGTCTCGAAGGGTGAGCGCATTCTTCTCGATGATGGCAACCTTGAGGTCAAGGTCACCAACGTCGACGGGCCGTGCATTCACACCCGCGTCATCTACGGTGGCATCCTGATTCAGTCCAAGGGCATCAACCTGCCGGGCACCAATGTGTCAGCGAGTTGCCTGTCGAAGAAGGACCTGGCCGACCTGGCCTGCATCCTCAAGAACGAGGTCGACTTTGTGGCGCTGTCCTTCGTGCGCGAGGCTTCCGATGTGGCGGAGCTGCGCAAGCACATCAAGAGGCTCGGCGGCAACGTGCAGGTGATCGCCAAGATCGAGCGTCCGGAGGCAGTGAAGAACCTGCCGGCGATTCTTGAGGAGTCTGATGCGCTGATGGTGGCCCGTGGGGACATGGGCGTCGAAATGGGGCCTGAGGCGGTTCCGCCGGTGCAGAAGCGCATCATCGCTTTGGCCAACCAGGCCAAAAAGCCGGTGATCACGGCGACCCAGATGTTGGAGTCGATGATCGTCAACCCGCGCCCGACGCGCGCCGAGGCGTCGGATGTGGCCAACGCGATTTACGACGGCACGTCGGCGGTCATGCTTTCCGGTGAGACGGCGTCCGGCAAATACCCGGTGCGCACCGTCAAGACGATGGAGAAGATCATTCGGTCCGCCGAGCAGGAGGCCTACTCCGACATGGGGCAACGGGCCCGTGTGATCAAGCGGCCGATGGCGCTAGTCGAAGCGACAGTGCGTGCGGCGGCCCACGCTGCCTACAATACTGGCGCCAAGCTCATCGTTTGCTACACCGAGACCGGTTCGACCGCCCAGCAACTCGCTGGCGAGCGACCGCCGACTCATATCGTCAGCTTCACGCCGTCGCGTCGCACGGTGCAGCGGCTGACCCTGGTGTGGGGGGTGATTCCACGCAAGATCGGGGCAGGCCGGACTAGCACCCAGATGATCCTCTACGGCGACCGAGCTTTGCGCTCCGGCGACCTGGTGCAGGAGGGCGATTACATCGTGCAAATTGCCGGAACCGTGCGTCAAGCGGGCCTGACAAACACAATGACGATTCGGACCATGTAGCAGCGGCCGCAGACGGGCTGTCTGGGAGGGCCATGCTATGGCTCAAACCGACGGCCTTCAGTTCCGTAGGCAACGGGTTCGGTTCGGCGTTGACACCGGGGACGATCTAGGTAGTCTGTTCGCCCCTTATCCGGTGTTGCCAGCCTTGGCTGGGGACACCCCGTCGATGTAATTGACCATGACCAAGACCACTTTCGCGACCGTCGAGAAGAGCCACGAAGCCATGAACACATGGCACGTGATCGACGCGGCGGGTCAGACCCTGGGCCGCCTGGCGACTGAAGTTGCCACGATCCTGATGGGTAAGCACCGTCCGGACTACACCCCGCACATCCTGGTGGGCGAAGGCGTCATTGTCATCAACGCCGGCAAGATCAGGCTCTCGGGTAACAAGGCCAACACTCGCGAATACACGTTCTACACGGGTCACCCCGGTGGTCTGCGTAAGCGCTTGCTGGGCGAATACCTGGAGTCGGCTCCGGACGAGGTCGTGCGTTTGGCTGTGCGCCGCATGCTGCCGAAGAACCGCATCGCGCGTCGCATGATTGCCCGCTTGAAGGTTTACCGCGACGACGCGCACAAGCACGCCGCGCAGAAGCCGGACACCGTCGATATTTCCGCTTCCTAAGCACCAGCTTCCAAGCACCAACAGCTTTTAAGCACCAAAGCTTCCAAGCACCAACTGGATCAATAGAACGTGGTAGTCAACAACCCGTACATCTGGGGCACCGGCCGTCGTAAGACGTCGACCGCCCGCGTCCGCATCAAGGCCGGCACCGGTAAGTTCGTCGTCAACGGAAAGGAGATTGAAGCCTTCTTCGTGACCGAGGACACCCGCCGCGCCGCTTACGAGCCGCTGGTCGCCACCGAGACTCGCGATACCTACGACATCTGGGTCAACGTCAAGGGCGGTGGTATCACCGGCCAAGCCGGTGCAACCAGCCTCGGTATCGCACGCGCGCTGTGCAAGGAGAGCGAGACCTTGGAAGCCGTGCTCCGCGAGGCCAGCCTCCTGACTCGTGACTCGCGCCAAGTCGAGCGTAAGAAGTACGGCCGCCACAAGGCACGTCGTTCGACGCAGTTCAGTAAGCGCTAATTTGCTGCTTGGTTCGCCGTTTGGCGAACCTGCTTGCTGGTTCGCCGTTTGGCGAACCACCTTGCCGGTTCGCCGTTTGGCGAACCTGCTTGCCGGTTGAGGCCTTTCGTTGGCCCGGCCGACACCCGGGCTTAGCGGCCCCGGCCTAACGGCATTTAGCCAGTTGGGCCTACCTGCGAGAACATGGCAGGCCACTCCCACTCTTCGAACATCAAGTTCCGAAAGAACCGCGTCGACGCGCAGCGCGCGAAGGCGTTTTCGAAGTTGTCGCGGATGATCACCGTCGCCACCAAGGAAGGCGGTGGCTGCCCCGACGCGAATGCCAAGTTGCGCATGGCGCTCGACAAGGCGCGAGTTCTCAGCATGCCCAAGGAAGGCATTGAGAAGGCGATCAAGAAGGGCACGGGTGAGACCTCGCTCGGCGACTTCGATGAGATCTGCTACGAGGGCTATGGCCCCGGTGGCGTCGCGTTGATGCTCGAGATCCTGACTGATAATCGCAACCGTACGGCTGCCGATGTGCGCATGGTGCTCGAAAAGCACGGTGGCAACCTCGGCACCAATGGCGCGGTCGCGTGGATGTTCGAGCGACGTGGCCGATGGATTGTGCCTGCCGCGCGCGACGATGGCGATGCGTGGACCGAAGAGGCGCTGCTCAACGTCGTGTTGGAAGCTGGCGCTGATGATCTTATCGCAGAAGGTGATGAGTTCGTCGTGCTGAGCACCATTGGCGCGTTTGGCGTGGTCAACCAAGCGCTAACGGCCAGCGGCATCAAGTTCCGCGACGCGGGGCTTGCCAGCGTTCCGACGCAGCGCACAGAGGTCACTGATTCGAAGGCCGCGGCTCGATTGCTGCGTCTTATCGATGCTTTGGAAGATAATGAAGACGTCCAAGAAGTGTTCAGCAATGAAGACTTCAGCGACGACGTCGTGGCTGCATTGGAGGCTTAGTGGTGGGAGAAACGAAGCGGTGGTTCTGGGTCGGTTCGCGACCAGAAGTTAAAGACGCGCTCACAGCTGCTCTAGGTAGCGGCCCAACGGATGCGTCGGTTGCCGATGCTGCCGACGGCGATCTGGTCGTCGTCGATCCGCTGGCAGACTCCGCGGCGATAGCAGACATTCCGCACGGCCATGCCTTCAGCGGCGTGCGCGCGCTTAAGCGTCGCCGTGGCGTCGCCGTTTATGTGCTAGTCAATTCAGACGATGCCATTGGCGTGCAGTTGACGCGTTTCACGCTCGCCGATGGCGTGCTGACGTGGGATGTCGAGCAGCAAGAACTCGGCACCGAAGAACTACGTCGCGGTGCCATGACCCATCGCCGTCCCTCGGTCGATGACCTGTTGAAGCGTTTGCAAGGCGAGGCCGGCGAACATGGCCAAGAGAACAGCCTGCAGCGTTTGATGCGGTTCGAGCGCGAGGACTCGTTGCTGACCAAGCTCCAGGATGCAGAGACCGGGCTTTTCGATGGCCACTACGCGACCCTCAAGCTGGACGAAGAATGGAAGCGCTCGCATCGCTTCCACCAGCCGTTGTCCTTGCTGCTGCTGGATCTTGGCTTCCAAGGCGAGATGAGCGACGTCGAGCGTCGCGCCGGCCTGGCCGAAGCTGCCGGGGTATTTCTCAACGAGTGCCGGGACATCGATGTGCTGGCGCGCTTTTCCGAGAGTGTCTTCCTGTTCTTGCTGCCGGGCACCGGCGTCGAGGGCGCCCAGGTGCTCGCCAACCGCATCGTCGGATCGCTGAAAGAGCGGTTGCAAGGGCAGGTTGCCGCCAATCCGGCTGGCGGATTGAGTACCGTGCCGTCGGCTGAAATCGCCAACCGCAAGAGTTTTGTGGCCGTCGCCGAGGCCTGCCTGACCAAGGCAAAGGAAGCTGGGGCTGGCGTAGTTTGTAGCTCCTGGCAATAGTCGGGCAGTGGGGCGTAGCCCGAGCTGACTCGTCACAATCTTGGAGCGAGCCCCGTATCTGCTGCCATGTTCGACCGCTTCATCCGCCTGGCACGGGCCAAGAAGGCCCTGCACGAACAGCGTTATCTAGACGCTCTGCAACAGGCGACGGATCCCCTCATTGAGGCGGACCGTCGCGCTGAACGCATCCGGGCTGAGGCTACGGAGCAACTGATCCGTCGCGCTCGTTCGCGACTGGAAAGCGGTGACGTCTCGACGGCGTTCTCCGAGGCCAAGCGCCTCAAACAGCTAGTCGGTGGCGAAGCCGTTGCCGACTTACTGCGGGTTGCCGAGGAGGCCACCCAGCGAGGCGAACAGGCTCGCGACGAGTTCCGCACGGCGCGGGCGGAGTTCCGCCGGTTGGTGGATGCCGGGGACTTGGCTGGGGCCGAAAGTCTGTTGGCCTCGACGCCGCTGTCCGATGCAGATAAGGCTGGTATGACCGGGTTGATCGCAGCTCGACGCAAGGAGGCCGTCGCGGTCTTGGATCGCGCCGTCGTAGACGCCGGCGAGGCTGCCGTCGCCGGGGCCATTGATGGCTATCAGCAAGCAATCGCCATCGATCGCGGCATGCCGCCCGCAGCGCTTGCCGCGGCGTTGCGCAAGCTGGCCGTGGCGGCGGTTGCAGACCTCGAGACCACCGCAAAGATCCGCAAGGCGGACGCAGCCCAACTCGCGACGATTCTCGCGGCCTACGCCCAGGTGGTTGCCAAGCTGCCGGCGCTCGCACGCGAGGCCAAGTTTGTGGCGATGCAAGAACAGGTGGAAGAGGCTGTTGGTCGGTGCTTCCGCTCGATCGCGTCGCTGGAGGATGCAGCGCAACTTGCGCGTGCCGTTCGCAGCTCAGGCCTTCCCGTCGGCGCCCAACTCGATCAGGTCATCGCCACGTTGCTGGCGTTGGCAGAATCCGGGGATGGCCAGCCGCACGCGCACGCCGCCGTCTTGACACAGTTGCAAGAGAACGCGTCTCAGGGTGGCTACCGACAGCTCGCGAAGCTGGCCGGAGCCGGCGTGGCCTCCGCAGCGGAAGGCGAAGAGCGTTTGCATGCTGCTCGCACGTTGCTGGAGCAAGGCAACCTGGAAGCAGCCCGCGCCATGTTCGTCGCGTTCCTTAACGACAACCCGATGCACGAAGGCGTGCAGAAGGAACTCGAAATCGTCGACGCGGGCATGGCCGACCTCGATCGGCGCCTCGCGGATTTGCGAATGGCGCTGCGTGCCGGTCGTTTGCGTGAGACCTGCACCGGTGCGATGGCATTGGTGGGCTCGGCGCGCATCGCTACCGAAGCGCAGCAAATCCTAGCCGAAGCGCGCAGTCGCATGACCGTGGTGGACACCGGGCTGGACGAAGTGCGAGTCTCGTTGCACGGCCGTGCGGCGGCGACCCAGGAAGGCGTGCGTCACTGCCTCAAGCGGCTTGAGGAACTCGCCAAGGTGCAAGTCGACCACGAAGAATTGCCGCGCGTCATGCTGGCTGTGACGGCGGAAATCGCTGCGCTCGAGCTGTGCGTGAAGGCGGAAGCGGCTCTCGAACGCGGCGATCTCGATGCCGTTGCGCAATCGGTTCCGATGCTGATTGCAGCGCGTGAGAACTTGCTCGCTGTCGAACGCATTGACGCGAAGCTCTGCCAGCTTGGTGATGGCGTGTTGCAGTTCGGCGATCGCGCTCTGGCCGATGGCCGGCTTGCCGTGGTGCTGCGCTGTGCCGGTTCCTTACAGCAGTTGGAAATCGTGCGCGCCGACTTTGCCGTGCGCGCCAGCGGCTGGAAACAGGAACATGACCAGCGCGAAATTGCGGTGGGGGAGTTGCTGCGCGATGCCCGTTCTCGATTGATCGATCGCGACCTCGCGGACGCCGAGCGCCTCGTCGAAGAAGCACACAGTAAGTGGCGTGAGTCTGCCGAAGTGCAGGCGTTCTCGCATCAACTGCAGAAGCTGCGCAAGCAAACCCACACGCTCGAACAGGTGGCGGCAATGGCCGAAGACAAAGACTTCCTCGGTGCGCATCAGAAGCTCGCCTCGATGCCTAACGTGCCGCCAATGTTGCGCACGCGCGTCTACGATATGAAGCAGGACCTGGCGCGAGCGCAGGGCCTCGAAGGTTCGTTCTTGCTGCGAGTTGACGAAGGTGGCGAACAGTTGGTGATGCGCGGCGAAAGCGTCTCGATTGGCAATGTCCGCCAAGCAACGGCCGACTTGCCGGTGCTCGCCAACATCGCCGGTCGCCACGCGACGATTCGTCGTAGCATGTCGTTCCACGGTGGCATGGAGGACTCGATCATCGCCGAGCAAGGCGAGGTCCGGGTCGGCACCAAGAAGGTGCAGAAGCATGTGCTCAAGACGGGCGATAAGGTGCACCTTGGTCCGGCGCTCGGCATGCTCTACCAGAAGCCGACCAGCCGCTCGTTGACCAGTCGTCTGTTGTTCCAAAGCGGCTTCCAGGTCGCTGGCACCGACCGCATCCTGCTCATGAAAGATCGTGGCCGCGATGGCCGGATCCTGATTGGGCCCGGACGCGACGTGCACGTCACAGTTGCCAAGGCGACCGGCGAGGTTGAAATCTTCGCCAGCAACAGCGGCCAGATGCGCATTTTCTGCGAACAGGGCGGTTCGATCGACGGCACGGTCTTTAAGGGGGAACACCCCGTGGCGGCTGGCCAGGTCATCGAGGCGTGCGGCATCACGTTCCTGCTGATGCCTTGGCAAGCGATGCCGTAAGGCGTTGGCACGTAGATGCCTGGTGGGGCCCTGCGAGGGGCCTGTCGCGTTGCGCTGGACCGTGATCCGAAGGTTCCGCCAAACCTCGAATACTTCCGGCCCCTCTGCGTAAGCCGGCTCAGACCAAGGAGGTGCCCCATGCTCGCGTTGTTGTTGTCCACCCTGATTGCCTGCCCAGCTCAACAGGAACCCCAGATCTCCATGGCTTCGGCGGTCGCAGTTCGCGGCGACACGGAGCTGAGCCCGGCGGATGCGTTGGCTTCGGCCCAATTGCGTGTCGACGAGCACATTCGCTCGGTGTGGGAAGAACGGGCCGATCGTGCCGCTTCCCGCCAAAGTCCCTTCTGGATGCCGCAGACGCTGACCGACAACACGGTGCGTCGCTGGTTAGGCGATCTGTCCGTGCAGCGCCTGATCAAGCAAGTGAACCGCGACGACAAGGAGCGGGTTCACGAGTTCGGCAATAGCTACCAGACCACGTTGTGGATCGCTGAGGACAAGGAAATGGTCCAGCGCGGCGAAAGCCGTTTGCGCGCCGCCTTGAATCGCCTCGAGCGCACCACGGCCGTCAAGGCCGGCGGCATCGCGGCTGGATGGGTCTTCCTAGCATTGTTGTTAGGGTGGCTAGATCGCCTGTCCCGTGGCTACATGACGGGTCGTCTGCGTGCGATTGGAATCCTTGGTGGGCTTCTGATGCCGGCAGCCCTTTTCCTCGTGTAGCATGACAACCCGACCAATGGAGGCCCAACGCATTGACTCCGAGTCCCCGGATCCCATTCGGGTGGACTGGGAAGCGTTCTACCGGAGCTATCGCAAGCCCGGTTACCTGAGCGGATTTGAAATCGTCAACAAGCTTGGCGGTGGCATGTTCGGTTTGGTCTTCAAGGCGCGTAAGGAATCGATCGGTAAGGACTACGCGATCAAGTTCCTCAAGGTCGACGATGACAGCGTCCGCGATGCCGTCATGCGCGAGATCGACAACGTGTCGTTCTTCGCCCAGATCGATCATCCGAACTTGGTGTCGATCGAAGACAAGGGCACTGTCGATGGCATCCCATACTTGGTGATGAGTTACGCCGGCGACGGGACGCTGCAGAAGCGTCTTCAGCAGGGCGACATGACCCGCGAGGACGCGCTGCATATCTTCGTGCAAGCAGCGCGCGGCGTGCAGGCGTTGCACGATCACTCGTTGGTGCACTTCGATCTCAAGCCGGCCAACATCTTCCTCAAGGGCGATGTCGCGCGCGTGGGGGACTACGGCCTCAGCAAGTTGGTCTCGGCTTCGCGCAACTCACTGAGCTTTGGTCGTGGCACACCGTACTACATGGCGCCCGAAATGCTGCAGCGTCGCGGCGACGCGCGCAGTGACGTCTACTCGCTCGGCATTCTGCTCTACGAGTGTCTCTATGGCGAGGTGCCTTTCCGCGGCGATTCCGAGTGGGAAGTGCTGCGCAAGCACGAGACGGCGCAGCCGGAGTTCCCTGCCAGCGCGCTGGCGGGAGATCGCGAAATCATCCTGCGCTGCCTGGAGAAGCAGCCGGAAAATCGCTTCCAGTCGGCTGCGGACTTGTTGCGCGCGCTGCAAGCGCCAGTCGCTCTCGGCGAGAGCATGATGTTCTCGCAAGAAGGCACGATGTCATCGCCAGAAGGCACCGAGGCTCCCTCGCGGCCGGCGCCGCCGCCACCCCTGGTGTCGCAGGCACGACCTGGGCGACCAGCTCCGCCGCCACCGCCCCCAATGTATGCGGCCGAGCCGCCGCCGATTCCGACGGAGTCGCGCCAGCTCGATTCGATGGGCATGCCGTTCCAGGACGACCAGCGCCCGACGGGTGTCGTAGCGTTCTTCGTGCGGATCTTATTCACGCTGATTGAAGCAGCGGTTCGCTTGGCTCTGCTGCCGGTCAAGGCGGTCAGCACTTTTGCCAGCACAGGCTTCGTCTGGCTGCTGCGTCTGCCGTTCCGCTTGCTCGGCATTGCCGCCCGAATGGTCGGCGTACTGCTTGTGATTGCGCTGGTATTGCTAGTGCTCGTGACCGTGTTCACGATGGTCGCGGCCTGATTTCGCCGCCGGCTAGAAGCAATTCACAGCTGCCAATTCGCGCTACGCCACGAGTGCGCGAGCAGTCGCGGCCAAACGCTGCTATCATGTTGCGGCCATGAGCGAACAAGTGCACGACATTGGCACTCTGCAGGCGATGGATGAGACCGCCTGGGCAGAGCTGCAAGAAGACTACTATCGCCGCGTCTACTTCTACGTGAAGCGCTACGTCGGCGACCATCAGACCGCAGAGGATCTGACTCAGGACGTGTTCCTCGGAGCGTTGCGCGGCATTGCCGGCTTCGACCCGATCTACACGCTCGATCAGTTCTTGTTCGGCATCGCGAAGAACCGCGTCATCGACCATTACCGGAAGCACAAGCTGACGTTGATGCCATCGAAGCCGGACGGGGATAGCGACAAGAGCCAGGTTTGGCTCGAGAACCTA
>JBNMND010000023.1:0-30310 GCA_051274975.1 Planctomycetota bacterium
AGCGACGCAAGCTGCGATCGACCACATGCTGACTGACGAGCGCCCCATCTCGGTCATCGTCAACAACGCCGGCATCGTCAAGGACGCGCCGCTGCCCGCGATGTCACCCGAGGCGTGGAACGATGTCATCCAGACGACTCTCGGCGGCTTCTACAACGTCACCAAGCCGCTACTGATGCAGATGGTCCAGAAGCGCTGGGGCCGCATCATCAACATGTCGTCGATTTCCGCGATCAAGGGCAACCGCGGCCAGAGCAACTATGCAGCCGCCAAGGCTGGCATCATCGGCGCGACCAAGTCACTCGCGATCGAGATGGCAAAACGCAACATCACGGTCAACGCCGTCGCACCGGGCTTGGTCGAGACGGACATGACCGCGGGCGTGCCGGACTTCGTGCAGAAGATGATCCCGATGCAGCGCATGGGAACGGCCGATGAAGTTGCGGCCGTGGTCGGGTTCTTGGCTTCCGAACCTGCGAGCTATGTGACGGGGCAGGTGATCGGCGTTGACGGCGGGTTCTTGTAAGCCCAGCGGGTCGCGGCTTGGTCGGCCACAAGCTGCAAATCAACTACTGCGAACTCTGGCGTGAAGCGGACGTGCTCGACTCGCAAGGTGACCCGGCAGCGCTGCCAATGCACGTCCGACAAACGAACGCGTAGCCGACCCCAGCGACTCCAACATGAGTATCGCCATTCGACTGGCAGGTTAGCCGCACTAGACGATCATCGGCCGGCGAATCACCCCCCCTAGCTCGCCTCACTCTTGCGTCGCGCGAGCCACACGAATGGAACGCCGACAAGCATCACGGGGGCGAAGAGCAGGATGAACAGGATGCACCCAATCCTTGAATACCAACGCGACTGTTCACCGCTCCATACTCTGCGCCACACCGCCCCGTAACCGGCTGCCATCCAAGGGATGTCCACAAACGGAAGATAGGTCGTGAACTGCCCAGTGTCGTGACCACAACTCTTGCAGTAGTAGCGTTCGCGTTCGACCGGCGCGAGGCATCCGATACACACAGGAGTTGCTGAGGATTCCGGTGCTCTTTCCATGAGGGGCTCGCTAACGGTTGTGGCTACTTAGCCATTGTCTCGCGCGCGCCCGCCAAGCTCAAGGACCTAGCGCCTCGGCCACCGATCTGCAGCACGAACGACGAACAACACCTGACGCCTATCCGTCAGCCACCAAACCAAATAGCGCGCACCATCAGCGCCCAAACGGGCAGCAGTAAGACCAGGCCGAAGGACCACCAAGTCACTCTCGAGATCAACTGCCCCTCCATCTTGTCGCCAACTGCGATGCAAACGGCCACGAGTAGCGCGGCGGCTCCCACGAGGAGGCCAAACGCAGCAAGGAAACCCGACGCAAGCACGAGCGCATAGCTGACGAGCAACATCACGAGCGGCGCGAACCCCGTGTCCCACCGAATGCTTCTTTGTTCAGGAGGATCGTACAGGTGGGTTCACCAATCTAAGCAACGTCGCTGAACTACCGACGGCAACACAACACCCGCAACGCGACTCCTACAAGGAATCGATGCCATGCCCGATCCAATTCGCGAGCACCCAGTCACCGCACAACGGGCCGACGATGCTTCCAGGCAACGCGCCGTAGAGAAGTGCTTCCCCCAAGCTCGCGTCGCAAGCCAGCCCCGCCAAGAAGCAAACGATGGCTCCGATCGCAGCAGCCCAGACGAAGCGCACCTTGGATGTTGAATGGTCACTCACGACGGCATGTCCGGCTAACGCCTGTGTTCGCCATCGACTAGCTGGGGAGCGATCCGTCAGAATCGCCAGCCTTGCCCGCGCCCGATTCACGACCTGACTTGAGCCTCGGCTGCTCGCCGAACGCACGCTCTCCGTGCCTATAGAGAGGTTGCGGTGGAGTGCCAAAGTGCAGCCCTCTTCCGATTGCGATCGGAAAGGCGGCAGAGCAGTTCACGCACACCCACGCGGGGTTCCGCGGCGCGAACAAACTCCAGGGAAACCAGGTGGTCAGCGCCACTCGAGCCTCCCTAACCAACATCCCGCAACAGAGCGAACATTTAGGGTCTACAGCTTCGATCATTGGATTCCTAGGTCGCCGAACTTCTTTGAATGGTCCGCGGCAACGCGAAGCGCTGCCAGCTGCCGAGGTTATCTGAGCCGCTTCCGCAACGCCCTCAGAAGTCGTAGCGGTGACTCAAGTATTGGCCTGATTCATCGAAGGCGACATAAACGATCGACCACGACCACCAACCAGAATAGGCCCAACTCCGATCGTAATTGGACGATGGCTCCCCGATCACATGCCGCACTTGTTCCGGCGTCATACCAGGAACCAAGTGTTCAAGCCTCGCCATGTCGAATGGAGGCTGATCGAACCGCCAAACCGCGACAATCAAACTGGCAGCGCCGAGGACCAACAGACACCCGACACAAATCAGCAACTTCGAGAGGATCCGCTTCATGCCTCGCTCGATCGGCCCAGCGTCATTAGATGGTTAGCTGCGACGCGAAATGCAGCCAGTTGCATCGCCTAGCTAGGCTGCAGTCTACCAGGATGACTAGTTCCGACGCGGACTCGGGACGGTGTTTCGAGATGGGGCGCTGACGTCGTCGGCCTCGGCCTGCCACAGAAACCAGACGACCGTATCGAACGGTAGTAAGCCGACATCCATCGCCAAAGACAACGGTAAGTCCAAGACTCCCAACCCACGGAGAACCCAGTGAAGCCCGCCATGGCCAACCCGATCCATCACGAGGCCGACATCGAGTATGACGCCGCCAAAGAATAGGGGGCGTGGCTCCTCGTCACGAAGCACGCCTTGTCGATATGCAACCGAAGCACTCATCGCGGCTGCGACAGCGAGTATCGATGCCCGCGCAACTGAGTAGTTCATCATCAAAGCCGTCACTGTCAGCCCAACGTCTTTGAACAATTAGCTGCGACGCGAAGCGTCGTCGGTCTGCATCGCGTAGGTCGGACGCATGCTACACTACCTGAGTAGCCGGGTGCTGGCAGGAGACGAGTTTGCCTGCACTGTCAGATCATCGGGCAAATGGAGCGGCAACGATGAACCGACTCAATGAGATGCGGCAATCTGCACTGACCTACTTGGCACTTCTCGCTGTTGGGTGCCTGAGCGCCTGCCAATCAATCGAAGGCGAACCTAGCCCACAGGTTGAGGTGGAACCGGCACATGCGGCGCCGGCTTCGTCGCCCGAACGGCAAGCGCTTGTTCTCGCGATCACCAGGCAGGAGTCGATGCTGAAATGCACCTGGGTTCCGGGATCAAAGAGGGCCGTCCGGTGCGAGCGCGACCTCGAGTTCTTGAGGGGGCGACTGTGCGAACTGGACAAGCAAGCGCTTAGCCTGCGCTAGGTCGAGGCGAACTGCGTGAGCGCCATCAGTCTGCATCGACTTGTTGAGTGGATGTCCTGCAGGCCGCGACCGACTCGTGAGCACGCATCGACAAAGTCCATCCGGCAGCGCGTGCGAAGCGAACGCTTAGCCCCACTAGCAGTCGAACGCGTCGCACTCAGACCGTGACTTCACCAGGACCGCCACCGATGCGCAGCAGGTCAAAACCTGGCACTACCGAGAACCGATCCTCGAACACTTGTCGAACGTGAGCAGCCACCTCATCACGATGACCCGGCTTGATCAATGCAATCGCGCAGCCGCCGAATCCAGCGCCAGTTAAGCGGGCGCCGAGCACGGCGTCGCAAGCGCGGGCCGCGTCGGTGATCACGTCAAGCTCTTCGCAACTGACGGCGTAGTCGGTCGCGGTCGAGATGTGGCTCGCGTTGAGTTGCGCGCCTAGGGCTGCGTAGTCGTGTTGGCGCAACGCGGCTGCGCCGGCGGCGATGCGCGCCATCTCGGTGACGACGTGGCGGGCGCGGCGGTAGAGCACCGGATCCATGTTCGCTTCACATGACTCGAGTTCGGCGACGGAGAAGGCGGCGAGATTTGGTCGTTCGCGCACGTTTTTGCACAAGAACTCGCGCGCGGCGGCACATTGCGCGACGCGCTCGTTGAAGCCACTGGCGGCGAGCTTACGCGGCTTCTTGGTGTTCATCACGAGCACCTCGCACGCCTCCGGATCAAACGGAACGTGCTCCCAGCGCGGGCCTTGGCAGTGCATCCACAAGACGTGGCCAGGCTTGCCAAGTGCGGATGCGTATTGATCCATGATGCCGCAACGCACGCCGACGAAGTCGTTCTCGGCGCGGTGCGCCATGCTAGCGATCTGTTCGCGGCTGAGGCCCGTGTTGTCGATCTCGTTGAGCGCCATCGCGGTAACGATTTCTATTGCGGCCGAGGACGACAGGCCGGACGCCATTGGCAAGTTGCCGGCGAAGACGGCGTCGAAACCTTGGGTCAACCCGTGTTCGCGTTGGAAGCTGCGGAAGATGCCGAGCGGGTAGCCGGCCCATGCCCAGTCTGATTGCGCCTTGTCGCCGACTTCGGCGACGTGCACTTCGACTTCAAGATCTTGGTCGATGCTGCGCAAACGAATGCGACCATCGTCGCGCAGTCTGACGCCAGCGTAGATGCCGCGATCGACTGCCATGGGCATGACGTCGCCGCCACTGTAGTCAAGGTGCGCGCCGACCAGGTTGATGCGGCCAGGGGCGAAGAAGTAACGCACGCCCGTCGCGCCGGAACCGCCTTCAGGGGACTGGCAGAACCTCGCCTCGATGGCATCGAGCAATCGCGTGCATTCGGGCGCTGTCACAGTAATCATCGAACTCTCATGGCGCCCTTGACGCAAGCAACGTCGACCGAGAAGCATCGGCATCGTGGGCCAGGTGATTAAGGTGATGACGGTGACAACCCCTAAGCCGACTAAGCCCGACGCGAAGGCCACGTGCCCGAACTGCGAATCATCGGTGGCATCGGGCCGGTTCTGCTGCGACTGCGGCCAACAGCTGGCCATCGTGCAGCCGCGCCTGCGCGAAATTGTGGCTACTAACGCTGGTCACGATGTGCGGACTGTTGACTGGCCCGGGCCGCGTCGCTCGGGGGTGGATCGATGGCCAGCTCACGCGCTAACTGCATCCGGTCAAGTTCTTGTTCGCCGTCAGCATGATCATCGCGCTCAGCTACGAACCGCTGATGGCCGCTCGCGAGGCGGTGAAGGTGATTGGGTCGCCGGTCTACACCGTTGGACTTGAAGGGAGCTCGCCGGTGTTCAACCTGTTTGCGATCGTGTTGCCGATTCCGCTCGTGCTGCTGATGACCGCGCTCGGTCGGCCGATGCAACTGGGGCTGTCCTGGCTCGAGTGGTATGTGCTCGGCGCCTACGCGACCGGCATGGGCGCACTTCTGCAGCTGACGATCAAGCTCATTGCACTGAAGCTGCCGCCCACGTGGAGCGGCTGGCTCGCGGTGGCCGAGTTTGCCCCACCCATCGCGATCACCGCACGGGGCGCCTACCACCTGGTGGCGCGCAACCGACGCTGGCAAGCGGTGTTGCTGGCCTTGCTGACGCCGCCGTTAGCGTCGTCCGCGGTCGCCGGGATCATCACATTGTCCACAGACGAGACCTGATCCCTCAAGCCGAGGAGTTATGTTGCCGAGCGCACATATAGGTGTGACGCTATCGCGCACACTTGCTATTGCCGTTGATGCTCATGTTGACCCGCCACCTATCCATCGCCTGCCTCGCACTCGGCCTGTCGCTTGCGGCATCCGCCCAAGAGACAACCGCCCCGGCCAAAGCGGTCGCAGATCAAAGCCGCACACTCGCCACCGATCAGGGGCCGCACTTCATCGTGCGGCGCTACCCGCAAGACAAGGACGAGGCAATCGCGGTTGTTGGCACGAAGACGTTGACGCTCGGCGACCTCGTCCACCACATCGACGCGCGGCACTACCCGAACTTCGCGAATCTGGTTGAGAAGGAGCCGTCGTTCCAGCGCTACTTGCAGTCCGACTTGATCGCGCCGTGGGTACGGCAGTACGCGGACATGGAAGCGCTTCGACAGGGTCTCGGCGATGTACTGATTGACCCGGTCGAACTGGAGAAGGCGCAAGCTGCATCGCTGAAAGCGAGCTTTGAGGTCTACCTCGGTCGAGTGATTGAGAACCGACGCGCGCAGGGTCGACCGGAGCCGACGCAGAGGCGCGTCAACAGCATGCTCGCCGAATACCAACTGAGGCGCGGCTTGAGTGCGGAACTGCAAGGCATGCTCGACCTGATCGAGCCGCAGGACTACACGCGCAGACAGTTGCGTGACTTTTTCAACGCCAACCCGCGCTTCATGGGTGGCCAAGTCACTGTGCAACACCTGCTGATCCAGCACCGCGATGGCGGCACCGGCATTCTGCTCAAGGACGATGGCATTGCGCGCGCTAACGCTCGCATCGCCGAGGTGAAGGCGCGACTGCGTCCCGATGGTTCGAACTTCGCGGATCTGGTGCGCCAATTCTCCGATGACACGCGCACGGCCAAAACCGGCGGCGAACTTCCGGGTGTACACCGCTTTGACGACCGCTTGCCGGCGACGCTGTGCCGCGCGGCGTGGTCGATCCAAGATGGTCAGGCCATGACCGACGTCATCGAGACGCAATACGGCTACCACTTCATCAAGCGGCTGTCGTTCAACCAGCCGATCTTCATCCTGTTTACGGATGATGCGATCCCGTCGATCCGGATCGTGATGCGACGCGCGATGCAGGAGCGCTTGCTGCTCGGTGCCCGCGAGAAGACTGGGCTGCGGTTGTTGCTGTAGCGCTGGGTTGCTGTCGCGGTACACGGTGGCGCAGCTTGCTAAGCGGCGCCGGCGTTCTTCCAGGTCCACCACAGCAAGGCCCAAAACGGATTGATCACCGTCCACGCAATCGCGTAGCGACGGAACGGCTGCTTGATGGTCTTGTGCCGAAACCAAGACATCGCAAGCCATGCGCCGACCCAGCCGGTCGCGAACACCATCCACAGCAGCGTGCGCTCAGGGACGCGGCGACCTTGGCGCTTTGCACGTATCTTGTCCCAACCAAACGTGGCGAGCGTCAGCACATTCCAGAGCAGGACGAGGCTCCATAACAGTTCCGGCATGGGCGGTATCTTAGCCAGCGGGTAGGCTCGCCGCCTGCATGGCAGTCACTCCAAACGATATCGAACAGGCCCACGAAGCGATTCGTGATCACGTTCTGCGCACGCCCACTGTGCCAGCACCGCGGCTCGGTGAGCCGCTCAACGTGCGGTTGTGGCTCAAACTGGAGAATCTGCAATACACCGGTTCGTTCAAGGATCGTGGCAGTTGCCACAAGCTGCAGATACTGGCGGCCTCGGACAACCCGCCGATTGGCGTGATCGCGGCCTCGGCTGGCAACCATGCGCAAGGCGTTGCCTACCACGCGGGTCGCCTCGGCCTGCCGGCGACCATAGTGATGCCATTGACGACGCCGTTCGCCAAGGTCGAGCGCACCGAAGGCCACGGTGCCAAGGTGCTGCTGTGGGGTGAGTCGGTGGCAGAATGTGCAGAGCATGCCAAGGACCTGGCACAGCAGAGCGGGCTGGTGTTTGTGCATCCTTACGACGACGAGCAGATCGTCGCCGGGCAAGGCACGACCGCGCGTGAGATGCTCGAAGACGCACCACATCTCGACACGTTGGTGATACCGATCGGCGGCGGCGGACTTTGCGCCGGCATGGCAGTCTGGGCGAAGCACGTCAAACCGAGCATCCGTATTTTTGGTGTGCAGACCGAAGGCTGCCCATCGATGCGGGCGGCGTTGCGCGGCGACCCGACGCCGAAGTTCAATACACACACGTTGGCCGATGGCATTGCGGTCAAGGCTCCCGGCCCGATCCCGATGAAAATCCTGAAGGAGCACCTCGAAGACGTGCTACTGGTCAGTGAATCGGACATCGAAAACGCGGTGCAGATGCTGGCCGCCCAACAGAAGATTGTCGCCGAAGGCGCCGGAGCCGCTGGCTTCGCTGCGATGCTGCGTCACCCACAGATGTTTGAGAACCGCGATGTCGGCGTCGTGATTTGCGGCGGCAACATCGACCGCCGCATGCTGTCGACGGTGCTACTGCGCGGGCTCAAGCGCGACGGCAAGATCGCGAAGCTGCGCATTCAGATCCACGACGTGCCGGGCGTTCTCTCACGGGTAACGCAAATGATCGGAGCAGCCGGCGCCGACGTGATCGACATCGAGCACCAGCGTCTATTCAACAAACTAGACCCGCGCGAAGCCGAACTGCACGTCGTGATGGAGACGAAGGGCGCGCAACACGTCGAGAAGATCCTGATACAACTGCGTCAAGCGAACTTCCCGGCGGAGACGATCTAACGCGCACCAGCGGGTACAGCACACAAACTCCGCAGATCGGAACCCGACAAGCAATGGGCATGCGACCGACAATGCGTGCAGCTTCCTGGAGACCATTGCTTGCCTCTGAGCCACTAGCGGGCAACCTGTTCTTGTGAGCGAAGGCAACGACACCTGGAGCGAAGAGACCGATCGCCACCAAAACGCGCTATCTCGCGAACAGCGCAAGCGCGATGGAGTGTGGTTCACGCCGCTCGAACTGGCGATGCCGACGGCCCGACGAACGTTGGCGCCACTGCTGCAAGAGCACGCGGCGCGGCCACTGCGCATCTGTGATCCAGCGGTTGGCGGCGGGTCGTTCTTGCTAGCGGCGTCGAACGTGCTGCAGGAAGGCGGGCACCGGGCGGCGGCGTTCCATGGCATCGACCTGGATGCGCAGGCGACGCACCTCGCCGAAACCGCGTTACTCGGGCGCAACGAACCCCATGTGTCGATGCGCGTTGGCGATGGCCTGACTGACTTGGAGCCTGAGTCGTTCGATTGCATCCTGGGCAACCCGCCGTGGGAGACACTGCAGGATAGTGACAACGCGAAGTCGCGCGTCGCGGCGCTACGGCCCCACTTCCAACATCAAGGCAAGGGCAAGCTCTACACTTATCGCCTGTTCATCGAACGCGCTGTGCAACTGCTGCGGCCCGGCGGTCGGCTCGGACTGATTGTGCCAGCGAGCTTGTGGTTTGATCGGGATGCAGAACCATTGCGACGGCTGTTGCTCGATCAGTGCGAATGGCAGTGGCTGTTTGGCTTCGAGAACCGCGAACGCATCTTTGCCATCGACAGTCGCTATCGGTTTGGTGCGATCGTGGCGACCAAGGGCGGCAAGACGAGTCAGGTGCAGGTCGCGTTTGGGCGCAACCGCATCGACGAGTGGGCCGCCGCAGAACCGGAGCACGTCGTCTATGGGCGCGACGAATTGCAGCGACTCAGCCCGCACGCGGGAACGTTCGTCGAAGTGGATACGCGGCGCGACCTCGACATCCTGACGCGTATGCAAGCACGCGGGCAACCACTGCTTGGTGAGCTTGGCGCCTTCACATGGAGGCAAGGCGACTTCAACATGACGTCGGACCGCGGCCGGTTCGTGCTGCGCGAAGAAGCCGAACGCAACGGCTATCGCCACGACGGCCGTGGCGTTTGGAATAGCTCGGGTCACCCGGATCTGCTGGCGTTGCGTCAGGGCGCGATGGTCTACGATCTGCAGGCCAACTCCAGCGCGCATGATCGCGGCGTCGGCCACAAGACGAAGTGGCGCAAGCCGAACACCGCCGACGAATTGCGGCCGCTCTACTTGGTCGACGCTAACAAGTGGCGAGAAGCAGCCGCGAAGCGCGGCGTTGCCCGTGTTGGCCTGCGTGCCTTGTCCAACGCTACCAACGAACGAACGGCCATCGCGTGCCTTCTGCCCGACGTGCCATGCGGCAACTCGCTCGGCGTGCTGGCACCGCGCGAGGCGACCGCACAGCCGTTGCGACAACTGGCCGCCGGCGCTGCAATGCTCGCTTCACTGCCGTTTGACTGGGCGCTTCGCATGCGCCTCGCTGGCACGAACCTCAATCGCTTCGTGCTAACAGACTGCATGCTGCCAAAAGTCGACGACGCAACGACCGCACGACTTGCGCAACTGGCCTTGCGCATGTGCGCCACGGCGCCGTGGACCGACGAACTGTGGCAGATCGCACAACGCGAAGGATGGAGTGACCGGCGCGAGCCCGCGGTCGATGCCGAGGAACGGCGCGAGTTGACCACAGCGATCGATGTAACGGTCAGCAAAGCGTTTGGTTTGACGCACGACGACGTCGCCTGGATGACGCGCGGTCAACCGTTCATCAAAGGCTTCTGGCGCATCGAACGCGCGCTGCCGGAAGCGCAGCGGCGGCCCAACCGATGGTTGGCCGCCTGCCGCTGATCGGGTCGACGTAGAAAGTCGACGCCTACTGGTAGGTGCCTGCAGGTAGTCTACAGGTAAGTGAACGTGCCGACCGCCTGGCAGCCGTTCGCGTTGGTCACCGTCACCACCGCCGGACCTGCAACGCCGGGCGGCGTTTGGCCAATGATGGCCGTCGGCGTTTGGGCGTTCACGATCATCGGCGCGCCACCAATGAGCACCGTTGCACCCAACATGTGATTACCAATCACATAGAACGTGCTGCCACCCGCGGCGGGGCCAACCGAGATCGGGAAGTTGGTGATCACCGGCGTCGCATTGATCGGCGACGACACCAAGGCACCGCCAAGATTTGCTAGATCAAGCTGCGAATCGCATGGCACCCCAGCTGGCATCGTGAACTGCAACTGCGTCGGAGACTGCACCGTCACCGGCACGAACACCGTGCCAATGCGGCCAGCCATGCCAGAGAAGAAGTTGTTGCCCGTAACGGCCACGACCTGTCCCGCCGCCGGCGAGGTTGGCAGGATCGTCAAGATCTCCGCCGCCGGCAAGGGACGCAACCGCATGTAGACGGCGTTGGTCGCAGCGACCGTCGCCTGCGGATCGACCATCATCACGCCTTGCAGCGAAACGTCGAGAACCAGCGGCAAACCCGGGACTGTTAGGCTCCACGGGGCTGGCGCTGCAGCGATCAAGCCGCCGAGGCCAAACGAGTCAGCCAGCAAGACGTTGGGGGCACCAGGTGAAAGCAGCGATGGCGTGAAGCACATCGAGCCACCAGTGGGACCGAGCGGCAGCACGCTGCCCGGCAGCGGTTGGCCGTTGTTGATCCACAGCGCGAACATGCCAACGGGGGACGTGCCCGGCACGCCAACTGGTGGATCGAGCGTCAACGTGAACGGCTGGCCGTAGCCAACTTCGACAACGCGATCGTCGCCGAACGAGCCGTTGACCTTCAGTGCTGGCAACGCGCCACCTTGGCCGTCGGGAATGGCGCCAGTGCCACACACGCCAAACAGATCCAGGACCGTCACCATTGGCCGCGGCCAAATGCCGACGCGGCCAAACGCATCCGTCGCGGCAATGTCGAGCACGGCCACACCAGCATCGAGGTCGCCCTGCATCGTGAACGTGTAGGTGCCATTGGGCTCGGCAACCGCGGGGCTAAACGTGATGTTCGAGACCGTCGAGTTGGGTGCAAGACCAACCGTCAACGGCAAGGCATTGCCGAGCGGCGTGCCTTGCTCATCACGCAGTTCGACCGTAGCCGTCACCGTGTCGACGCCATTGGCGCGAATCGTCGTGCCGCTCAACGACACCACGGACTCGTAGTGATCCGGACGACCGACTTGATTGGCCTTCCAGGTGTTGAACATCGTTTGCAACTGTAGAACAGGATCGAGCGCGCCCGCCGGTTGGTTGGCAACGTTGAGGTCGAGCCAGTAATCGCCGGCGCCACAACCGAGGCTACCAGTGCACGGCGCGTCGACGTCACTCGGCCGACTGACAATCATCAAGGCGATGTGCGACGACTTGGTGAAGGATGCCGGCGGCGAACCACAGCCGGTTGGGTTACCGCTCGAGCATGAGCAACGACCATCGCCGCCCATCGAGCGAGCCGCTTCCATGGCCGCCATCAACTTGTCCGGCAGGCCGCCCGGCGTCGTCAGCACGGCTTGCTCTGCGGCGGCGATCACCGGTTGACCCGTCAGCACGTTGCCCTGGATCGCGTAGCGGAAGTCGCCAACCTGACCCGTGACGCCACCGGCCCACGCGCCGGCACCAGTGCCAGTGAACGTCGCTTCGCCGCCCGTCAAGCTGACGATGCCGTATTGGCGCATTTGGTGGCTAGTATCGGCCGCAGCGAGGTTCGCCATGATTTGCGCCGCCGACTCGCCAGTCAGGAAGCCGTCGCGAATCAACTGACGCAACGACAACGGTCCGACAAACGACTGCGCCGCCGCCGCACCGTGCCCCGGCACGATCACGACCGTGTTGGGTCGCAGGTCAAAACCAGTCAGGCAAGTGGCGATGCCAACCGCAACTTCGCCAGTGACGAGGTTAACGATGACAATCGACCAGGTGGCGGATGCTGGTGCGGCGAACAACAGCAGCCCAACGAGAAATGTCAATACGGCGCGGAGAGAAGGCATGGACGAACCATTGTGGGCAGTGTCCCACCTACGTCCACCCCTTCTCGCGCGATGCCGTGGGCGCGGCGCTACTTCTTCTTTGCGTTGTCGCGTTCGCGCGCCGCCAATTCCGCTTCAACGTCGATGTCCCACTCGACCTTCTCACCGTCGCGAATCGTGCGCGTGATACGCACTTCCGCTTGGCCGTCCTCACGCAGCACCACGGTGTAGGTGTCCGGAGGCACGCTGCCGAACGAATACCAACCCGAGTCCTCGACGCTATCGCGGCTGCTCATCAATCGCTTCATGACCTGAAAGGTCGAGACGCGGCTGACGATCGACTTGCCGCGGCCATCGAGCAGCGAAATGTTGCCGAACGGAATCTGCTTCTTGCTGACGTTGGTCGCGCGCACGCGCAACGTCGCACCGGTGACCACATGCAGCGTCACTTCGGTCGGCAGGTCTTCTTGCACCATGACGTCGTCGAGTTTGCCTGCTTCGAGCGCTTCGCTTTCGACGCGCAACGAATAGGTGCCAGGCGTCAGAGTTGGGATCTCGAAGCGGCCGTCCTCACCCGTTCGAACCGGCTGTTGTGAACCGATCAAATCGAGTAGCGGGTTGCCCTTCTTGCGGCGCTTGTTCTTCTTTTCTGCCACGAACGCGATTTCAGCATTCGCCACCGGCATGTTGGAACCATCCAACACGATGCCGGTGATCTTGCCCGCGAGCGGCACCTGAATGACGATATCACTCCTCGGACTCACGCCATCGATGATCACGTCTTCGACACTCGCCTCGCCATACTGCGGCGCGTCAGCGTCACGGCTACGGCCGCGACCGCGTCCGCCCATGCGGCTGCCAGCGGTCAAGCGATACGTGCCAGCGGCGACCGACTTCATCGTGAACTCGCCGTCGTCGTTAGTGCTGGCATTGCTGAGACCGTTGGCCGCGATCATGCCTATCAAACCATCGGCACCAGCCAAACCACTGTCGTCGCTGCCGAGCGTGACGCGCACGCCCTTGACCGGATTGCCTCGCGTATCGATGACCCTGCCCGTGATCGTGCTAGTCGGCAAATCGATGTCGAACGCATAGTCAGACACGTCTTCCGGCACCTCGATTTCGAACGTCGTCTGCACCGGCTGCCCTTGGAAGCGCGTGACCTGCATCACGTAGTCACCCGGCTTGATGCCAGCCAACTCATAGCGGCCTTCCATGTTGGCGGCGTTGGCGCGAATGCCCATACCGAGTAGGCCTTGCCTATCGCTACCCATCACGGTAATCAGCGCACGCGGCACCGGCACCCCGTTCTCACGAACGATGCCAAAGACGCGCACGCCGTCTTCACCTTCGTCGTGCACATCGAGGCGCACAACCTTGCCGCGACGAACCGTCACGGTCTTGAGCCGCATGTTGCTCATCAACTCAAGACCGATGTTGTCGGCGCGTTCATCCATGCGCGACTTGAACACGACGTATTGGCCAGGCGGTAGGCCCTCGATCTTGTAGTAGCCGCTCTTATCGGTCGTGCCGCTACGCATCGATCCTGCCTGCAGACTGAGCGCCACCATAAACGCGTCAGGCATCGGCCGCATCGCGAGCCCAGTCACCGCGCCTTCAATGGCACCGCCGGCATCGATCGTAATCTCAACCAGCGGCGTCTCGATTTCCGCCTTGACGACAATCTTCTTGGTCGACGACTTCGCCATGTCTGGATGGCGCGCCGTGAAGCGATACTCACCGGGCTCAAGCGCAGCGACAGTGAACTCCCCCTTACTGTTACTCATCGCGCTGCGGCGGTTCGTCGACATCGCCAGGAAGTCAAAGTCCTCCGGGTCGATCGAGAAGTTGAGCGACATGCGGCTCCTGCCACTGTCATCGCTGCGATCCTTCTTCTTGTAGGCAGTGACCTGCGCATCGCCGACAGGCACGCCGATTTCGTCGACAACGCGGCCAGAGACCGGTTGGCCGCCGACCATTTCGAACACGAGATCTTCTGAGCTCTCGGCCGGACCGAGGTCCAACATCTGCGTCTCGGGTTCGAGGTAGCCTTCGGCACGAATTCGAATGCGCACGCGACCCGGCGGAATGCCGGTGAGCTTGAAGGTGCCGTCGGACGATTGGATCTCGCGCCAATTGCCGTCCATGCCACGATTGCCCATCGTCTGGCCTTCGGGAAGCTGGCGCGTGCGCTTGGCGCGACGCCGGCCCCACGGTGACCCGCCGCCATCGCCCTGACCACGGCCTCGGCCCCAACGACTCTGTTCGCGCCCGGAGCTCGCGTCGGCCGCGATGACGTTGCCGTCCTTATCCTTCGGGATCTCGCGCGTGCGCGCCTCGACGCGGAAGCGCTTGACCGCGTCTTCCCCAGCCATGACTTTGCCGCGGATCGTCACGCCGCGCTGCACCTTGACGACGATATCCTTGTCGTCGAGGTCGTAACCGGACGCGATCGCCGTCGTGTAGCCCGGCTTGCTCGCCTGGATGACGATTTGGTCGCCAGTCATGCCCTTGACGACGAAGCGGCCGTTGACGTCCGTCGTCGTTTCAACTCGACGAACCTTCAACATCATCTTCATGAACTGCGGATCGTTCGGCCGCTCGAACGGTCGCATCTCAACCGCGGCACCGACGACGGGGTTGTCTTCGTCGTCAACCACCATGCCGGCAACCGCAGTGCCTTCACCCAGTTCAAGTAGCAGGTCGTCGTAGACACCGCCATCGACGACCGCGAGTTCAACGATGTTGCTCGGCGCCACGTCTGTTGCCGCAGCGACCACCGCGACGCGGCCGGCGCCAACGTGTTCGAGTTCGAAGTAGCCTTCCTCGTTGGTGACGATCGGCTCGACTCGCCCATCGGCGGAGAACAACACCCGACTGATGTCGAGGTAGATCATCGCGATGCTCGCACCCGGCTTCGGCTCGCCAAACGGATCGAGAACCCGACCAGAAATGCGCGCGCCTTGATGGCCATGGATCGTCAGCGTCGTGACCTGGCCAGCCTGAATGCCAACGCCATGCACTTCTTCGAGTGCGATCGACGGCGCCGTCGCCGACACCGTGTAGCCAACACCATCAGGCACGCCAGGAATGTCGAAGCGACCATTCTCGTCAGCGACGGTGTCGAGCCAGCGATACTGGCGATCGGTCAACTGGGCGAGAAATGCGTTGAGGCCCGGTCGCACGCTGACGTTGGCGCCAGGTGCCGGTGCACCATCCGCGCCGAGCACGATGCCACGCAACCGACCGCCCGGCGAAGCGCGCAGTTCGATGCCTTCCTTGATCTGGCCCTTGGCAATGCGCGGCGAAGCCGGCGTGCGCACAAACCAACCATCGCTGACGCCATCGAGGAACAAGCGACCTGGCGGCAACCCCGTAAGTTCAAACGTGCCATCCGGGTTGCTGATCGTGCGACCGAGTTCGCGACGCGGCGCGCGAGTATCGACGAACATGCCTTGCTGGAACAAGCCGCGAAAACGATCGACCAGCGGCGCAAGCGATGGCTGATCCTTGACGGCGACCACTTCGATTCCGCCGAGCGGCTGGCCGGTCTTAGCATCGACGACGATGCCGCGAACTCCGGTGCGCGCACGCCCATCTTCGACATCGTCACGAACGACTGCGTTCGCGCCGATGGCATCGGCGGCCGCCGCAACAAGGTCGCCTTCGGCCACTTCAGCATTCGGATTGTCCGGGCTACCCGTGCCAGTGGGAAGCGTGACGTCGTCAGCTCCGCCGAATCCGAAGATGGCGAAGAGCACGACGGCGAGAATGAGCACGGCAAGGCCTGCCGTGGCTACTGCTCGATTTTGCATGGTGAGGAGGGGTCCCGGCCAGGGCAAGCCAGGAGGTCGCACGAGTGGCCGGACTAGGCCGAAGCCTGTCAGGCGTTTTGCACCGCTAAGGTATCGTGCCTACTTGGCGCCGGCCGAAATAGGCAGATCAATCGCGAACTGGGTTTCGCCTGGTTTGGTCGAAACCAGCCGAATCGAACCGCCGTGGGCCTCAATCAGGCGACGACAGATGGCGAGGCCAAGGCCCGTGCCAGACGACTTCGTGGTGAAATACGGATCGAACAGTTTGTCGCGCACATCCGCCGACACACCGGGCCCGTCGTCGGTAATCGTCACCGCGACGCTATTGCCATCGATTTTTGAGGCCATGCGCACGTGCACTGGTCCATCGCTCGCTTCGATCGCGTTCTGCACCAAGTTAACGAACACGCGCGCCATCGACCCTTGGTCCAACGCCACTCGAGCATCACCAGCGTCACCGGCAAACTCGAAGGTCAACGAACGGTCTTCAAACAAACGTGCAGTCTGGTCGCACAGTTCTTCGAGCCAATCATCGGCAAGCACGACACTCTTCTGCGCCGGAGCAATGCCGGCGAACGAACGGAAGTCACTTGCGATGCGATCGAGCGCGGCCGTTTGCTCCAGCACCGTACGCGCCAATCGATCGGCAACCTGCTCAGCGCGCGGGTCCTTGTCGCTGCGCGCACGCTGCAGCAACTGCGCCGTCATGCGCATTGGCTGCAGCGGGTTCTTGACCTCGTGCGCAACTTGCCGCGCCATCTCCGCCCAAGCCTGGTCACGCTCCGCGTGCGCCAACCGTTCACGACCGACCGCGAGATCGTGTGCCATTTGGTTGAAGGCGGACGCCAACTCACCCAACTCAGGGCCACCACTTGCGAGCACCTTGACGTCCAGGTCACCAAGGGCGACACGGCGGGTTGCGTTGACCAGAGCCTTGACCGGCGCCGTGATGGCACGCGAGGCCAGCAACGCAAACAACACCAACACAATAATGGTCATCAGGATCGCAATCAGCAATACGCGTTCGAATGCGTTGCTCGCCGCAAACAGCTCCGCTTCTGGCACGGCGACACCAAGCACGAACGCGCGTTCTGGGTCGCCACCGCCCGGCGCATAACCAATGCGCCACATGCAGCCATCGCGACCGAGCGACGCGCAGCGACCTTGTTCGCTAGCCTGCGCAAAAAACACCGCAAGCTCCGGCGGGTCGAGTTCTAATCCATAGAAGCTGCGGTCGGTATGCGCCTGCACTACGCCATTGCGACCGACCAAGAACACTTCCGCCGATGGCATCCGCGCTTCGGTGACGAGCACTTCCTTGGCCGCATCGATGACGCTCTGCACTTCGGACCACCGCAGTAACGCGAATAACACACCGGACTTGCCATCGCCTTTGGGCACATCCATCACGATCCCGAGGTGATAGCTGCCCGGATCCATCGAACGGAACTCGACACCGCGATGCAGGTAGGCCGATCGATGCCACGGCACGAAATGAATGCCGCCTTCCTCTTGGGCACTCATGAACCACGACGCCTCGGCAACATTGTCCGGGATCAGCGTCGCCCGGGTTTCGTGCTTGCTCGGATCCAGGCGATGGCCGTCTTGCCAGAAGACGACTTCGCCATCGGCATCGGCGAGAATGAGCAAGTCGAGAAAGTTGCTGAGCAGGTTGGGTACACCCAGCACGACCGCCTCAAACGCCGCCAAGCCGGCGGGCTCATCAAGAACCTCTCGCGCCGTCTCTCGAATCATCGCGCACGCCTCGTCGGTGCGCTCGAGCCGGGTCTCGATCTTCTGGACGAAGTCCGCGGCCAGCTGCGGCAAGAACACGCGCACGACCTGTTCGTCGATTTGATCCCGCATGCCGCGCAGCGAGAACCACCCATACAGCAGCAACGGCAAGACAGCCGACACCACGAGGGTGATCAGAAACCGGCTGGCCAGCGAGAGTGCGTGCACCAACCGATTATGCCGCCAGCGGCGGAGCCTGCTAGGGATCCGTACCGAACCCTGCTAGCGATCCACTCGCGAAGCCAGCCGGAGATCGGCGTAGCGGCCTAGCTACCGCCGCCTTCCGCTTCGACAGCCTTTTCGGTAATCGCCTTGCGAAGGCGCTCTACGTGCGCCTCGCCATTGCGCCACTCAGAGTAAAAACGCTCGGCGGTCAAATAGTGATCCAGGGCCTCTTCGAGCTTGCCTTCGGCCTCAGCCTTCGCTGCAGCGGCCCATTCGGTCTTGGCTGACTCGACGTCGATCGTCAAGCCAACGATGCGCGCCTCTTCGTCCTCGAACCCTTTCGGCCACTTCTTGGCCAGTGCCATGAAGGCGGTCAGAGCCTCGGCCTTCTTACCCATGACCTCGAGGTCGAGGGCTGCTTGATAGTTCATTTGACCCTGTAACTTGCGCGACTGCATCATCAGGTCGTTGATCTCGGCGCGCGACAACATCGACACATCGTGTGCTTCCTGCAGCAGCTCGTTAGCGATCACGAACTTCTTGCTGCGCATCGCAATCTGCGCGCGCTCGAGCAAGCCGAGAGCCATCAGCTCCTTCTGCATCGCGGCGATCGCATCCGAAGCTGCCACCAACTCCGGATCGAGCTGCAGTGCCGTGCGATAGAGCATCATCGCGGCACCAAACTGGTTGGCGAGTTCACAGTCCTTTGCCTCTTGGAACTTGCTCAGCGCGCTTTCGTGATTGGCATTCTTCTTCAACTTCATGGCGCTCTCACGCTTCGCATCGTTCATGTCCGGCGTGTTATGGAGAACCGAAGCAGCATGCCAAGCGACTTCCTTGTGGCGGAAGTCGGGGTATTTGCGCCACGCCTGCAACATCTGCTGCTGCGCGCGAGCACTCATACGCGCCAACACCTCGCCGACGCGTGCCATGCCTTCGTCCGCAGGCTCAAAGCCAGGGATGAGTCGCTGACTCTGCAGGTAACCCTCCATGGCTAGCGTGAATTCCTTGCGGTTGAGCTGCTCGTTGGCGCGCTCAACAATGCGCTTGGCCTTCTTCTTGATCGCCGCAACTCGAAGTGACCTCGTGCCGGGATACGTCGGGTCGAGCGCATCCAACTTATCCAGCATGACGAGCGCCCGGTCTTCTTGCTCGGCGAAGACCATCGCTTGCGCCCGGTCGCGCATCCACTCGAGCTTAAGCTTGGCATGCAATTCGGCGACCTTGACGTCGACCTCCCCCTCCAGCATCTGGCGATCAAACTCGGCGCTAATCTCCTCGTAGGCGTGCTTGTAGTCACCCAGGTTGGCCATGTCCTGGCTGCGCTTGACCACCGAGGTGGTGCCACAGCCGGCTAACAACAGAAGGCCTAAGACGGGAAGAACCGATGGTAGGGATCGCACGAAACTCATGTCTGGACAGCGGATTGGTCAACCAGGCTCGGACCGGCCACAATGGCCGGCCAACTAAGACCGGCGGAGCGCCCGCCATCTTCCCGACGATCCCCGCGATGTCCACAGCTTCACCGAACGGCTTCGGCCTCCAGGACTATGTTCGCTCCATTGAGCAGGTGCTCGACAAGCGGCCGGCCAACAGAGTCATCATCAGAGATGTATCTAAGGCCACCAAAGAGCTTTGCAGCGATGATCGGTGGCTCGAAGAGCGCTACCGGACGGGCGAACCCGACCGCTACACCCGCCATCTGCTGCACAAGGACCCAAAGAATCGGTTCATCATTCTCTCGTTGGTATGGCAGCCGGGCCAGATCACGCCGATCCACGACCACGCCTGCTGGGGCGTGATGGGCATCGTCGACAACACCCTCGAGGAGATTTGCTACGACCGCCTCGACGACGGCTCCCGACCCGATTTCTGCGAACTGGAGCAGACTCGCGGCACCGATGTCGGCAAAGGCGGGGTCGCCTACCTGCTGCCGCCCTACGAAGAGATCCATCGCATCGGCAACACCAGCAACAAGCCGACGATCTCGCTGCACGTCTACGGGCGCGATCTGGATGAGATCAACGTGTTCGACCAGGCGACCGGGAAGGTCAGCCCGATGCGCATCAAATACTACTCGCCGGACATTGGCGACGCGCCGTTCGTGATCTGACGACTCGGCCACCAAGTCGCAAAGCATCCGGATAGCGGACTCAACCCAAGCGCCTCGAAGAGCCGATGGCATCAGGGTATGGATCCAGACGGCGATATCACGGACGCGTTCGACGACAACGAGCTAGCGAAGACTATCGAGTCGGGTCAGAAGGGCCCTTGGAACGACGATTCGGCGGTGTTCGAAGACCCAAAGCTCGCGGACCTCAAGAGCAAGATGGCGGGGGGAAAGTCCACCGACTACCAGCAACGGCGGTTACGCGAGTTGCAGAAACGTACGGCAATGACATCCGCAACGACATCTGCAGCATCGAGCGAACAGACGACGACCACGCCTTCATGGGGCGAAACGGAATCGCACTGGGACGAACAAGACAGCTCCAACGAACTCACTGGCAACCTGGATTGGGCCGACAGTCCACCGACGGAAGGCGCCATCTCAATGCCTTCGACAAGCAACACGGCAACGCCGAATAACGAGCAAGCGACGAAGCCCGCGCCCAACTATGCGCGCGCTGCCATCGCAGTCGCCAGCGTGCTCGGGGCCGGCACCGTCAGCCACGGCTTGCTCGTCGACTGGAACATCGACATCTGGTGCGCCGGCATCGGCCTCGCCGCGATCATCGCCGGCGCTTGGTTCGGCATGCCGCGCACAGAAGCTTCCCGCTAGGCTTCAGCAAGCTGACTGCCGAAGAGATTGTCGAGCGCGCAATCGACAAGGCTTCTCCTCGCTCGCATGGGTAGCTACGAACTCACGCCGGATGCGGCGGAAGACCGAGAGCAGATCGTCATCACGTCGAGACGGAAGCAAACCGAGCACGACGTAACTGCGCTCCCAGGTTCTCTTGCCGGACTCGCTGCTGGCGAGAAGGGCGAGCCGATTGTTATCATCGCGATCCTTCATGAGAAGATGGATCTGATCGCTCGCCTTCACGACCGGCTTGATGCGTGAGCCGTGACTCTGCCCGGCCGCGCCACCAGCTCTAGATGAAATCTAGAACCGGGCATCGAAGCAGAGACCCTCAGGCCTTGCTGATGAACGCTTCCAGATCGGTCTGCAGTTCGGCCAAGCCGTAGTCCTGCACCGTGATACATCGGTAGACGATGCGCTCGAGTTCTTCCGGCGTCTTCGGGTTGAGCGCGTTCGGTGGCGTGTAGCTGAAGAAGTAGCTCAGCGACAGACGCTGCGTTTCGCCGCCGCTTTGGTGGCCGGCGAACTCCCATGGAACCTCGTCGAACGGCAGTGTGCCGGTCAAGATCTCGTAGATCATGATTCCGATCGCCATGACGTCAGCCTTGCTGTCCGTCAGGAGCATCGGATTGTAGTGCGGCGTCGTGGTGACGACCGGGCGATCCGGCAAGCGCATGGCGGGGTCGAGCAGAACGACCTTCCCGCTTGGCTTGACGATGATGTTCTCTGGCTTGAGATCGCCGTGGTATTGCATCGTGCTGGACTCGCGCAGCGACGTCAGAGCTCGAACCACGGCCAAGAACCAGTTCAGGTGGATGCCCTCGAGGCTGCGGATCTTCTCGCGCAGCGTCTTGCCCCGAACGTAGTCGAGCACGAGCACCGGTTGGTTGTCGACCATCAGGCGATCGTGCACCGCGACCAGGTTCTCGTGATCGCAATTGGCGAGCAGGTCCCCCTCGGCTCGCAACATCGCGGACACCTCTTGTTGGTCGAACAAATCGATGCGCACACCGCGCGGTTCGAAGAACACCGCCTCTGCCGGCAACTCGTCGGGACTAATGCCCTCCGAGGTGCGGCGTGACGTGACTTCGAGCAGTCGTGTGACCTGTCGGCCACCGCCAGAGATGCCGCCCACCTTGAGCGCCACCTTGCTGCCAGATTGCTCGTGCTGCGCCAGATACACAGAGGCAAAGCCTCCGCGGCCCAGAAAACGAGTGATCCGGTAGCCCTCTACTACCTCACCAATGGCAAGCTTCATCATCCGCAGTATTGTCCCCGTTGCATGAGCGAGGAGCGTTTCCCCCCGCACTACTGCTTTCGGTATCCCCTTACTCAGAGTTAAGTTACGACGGAATACGTTCGCACTACCACGGTGTCACCGAGACTTCCGAATCACTTCCAATCGAAGGTTATGAGCGGACTTTTCACTTCATGCCCCAAATGGGTCGCCAACAAGTAGGAGTGGTACCTAGTTTCAGGCTGCAGCAACTCGGAGAGGGCGCCTTCGGGCCGCCACGGCGACTGTCCGATGCCATCGAATCGAGCGAGCGGAAGAAACCCCTCAGTAAGAACGACCATGCTGAATGGGCCTGCGATGTCCCCTTCCACCCAACGAAACGAAGCAGCTTCGTCGACGTAGTGCGGCGAAGAAATCCCAATCATCGGCCGCGGCGCCTCAGGCCCTGGCACGCTTGCTGCCGATAGCCGAGCATGCGGTGACACCCATGTCATCGGCCGCAGGGCCACGAAGAACGAAACCCCAATGCAAGCCCACCCGACCAAACGAGGCCACACTGACTGTGACCGTGAAGCCCTGATTCGGCCCGCTTCGGCAACCGCCGTCTCGGAAGGCATGCGCCACGGCCTGCGCAGCGCACGGCCATCCGGACCGAACTCGCGCGGGACGGATGCTCCCGCCACCACGTACCGATGCGCTGCCCACAATCCCCACTTCGCCATGTTCTCATGATCGGAACCAACACCCTCTCGCCGCAGCGCTTTCTTGTGGCAACACTCTTGGCTGTGCTCGCTGGCTGTAGCGGCGGTGGCGGCGGCGGTACGTCGAATGCCTCGCCGGTGATCGTTACGGCCTCTTTTGTGGGTTCCGGCGGCAGTCCTGTGGCTGGCGACATGCTAGTGCTGGGATTTTCGACAACGGTGGCGCTCGTCAGCGGCACGTTGCTGACGGACGAAGATTTCACGATTTCGGCCGGAGCCACGCTAGGCACGGTGGCGACGGCACCGGCAGTGCTCAGCGCCACAACACTCTCGATCACGCTGGGCGCTGGCGTCACGTTCACGCCAGGCACCACGACGATCGTGTTGTCCGACCTGAATGATGCTGCCGGCGGCACGAACACGGCACCCAAGGGTGGTGGAACGGCGATCACGATCAGCACCAGTGACGGTGTCGACCCCGCGGTCAGCAACGTGACCATCGCCGGGATCGACGACGAGTTGAACGGCACCGGCGCTGCGGGCGGCACGCTGCAAGTACCGACCAACGGCTGGACGCTCGACCTCACCTACTCTGACAACAGCGCCATCGCGACCAGCCAAACCGTCATCACGGCGGATGTCAGTGTCTCGACGGCGTCCGGTTCGCAATCGCCAGGTACAAACCTGCGCTCGTTCTTCACCGAAGTCAGCGCCAACAACACCGCAGCCAGCTACCTGATTCCGATCGCGGTTACGTTCCCGGCGACTGCCGTCACCTTGACGTGCATCGTTGTAGACGTGTCGGGCCTGTCCTCGACGCCGACGACGTATTCGTTCACGGTGCGCGCGTTCAACGACAACACGCAGCCGTTTGAGACTTCGGTCAACGCCGGCCAGATTTGGTTCCTCGATTTCTCGCGCGACGAAGAGTCCTACGCGACGAGCGTCTCCAATAGCCAAGCACAGGTCGACGTAACGAGCGGCGCCAACGCCGTCAGCGACTTCGACGATCTGCTGGAGATCGTCGGCCTGACGTCGGCAACACCGATCGCCAACGTGCAAGGCGCTAGCAGTAGCAACGACGTTGTCATCAGCCGCATCAAGACTGAGATGCTCGCCGACCTGGCGGCTTACTACTCCGGCTCGCCGGTCTCGTTCACGTTGACCGCGCCTGCTGGCAACTTCAACGGCAACTCGAGCGTCACCTACGGTTCACTGGGGTTCTCGCAGATAGCGATTAGCGGCTCTTCCTCGCTGTCCGGCATCCTAGGCCTAGCGATCTTCGATCCGTCCAACACAACGCAAAACGACAACACCCAACTCACGTTCCCGACCACGGGCGGCGCAGCTAGGCTCGGTGTGTTCTTACACACGATCGTCGATAGCGGCGTCGGCCAGGCCAACAGCACGCTGTTCCGCACGACCTACGACGTGTTCACGCCAATCAATGGCGGCACGCCGATCGGCGATGTGTCGCAGGATGGCGATCGCCTGCTTGGAACGGTTGGCGACAGCCGTGAAACCGACATCGACACCGCAATCTCGCTGCTCGCTCGCTTCGTCGCGACGGTGACAGCACACGAATGCGGCCACTCAGTCGGACTGGTCGTCGACGGCGCCATGCCGAGCGGCCTATACGGCAACGAGACCGGCAGCTTCCCTGGCTCGGCAACCGGACACATCCGCAACACGAGCCTATTCCCGACCGGGTCGACCAACTTGATGAGCCCATCGCTCAACTTCACGTTGGCCACTAGCCCATCGTCGGCCTTCAACACCCTCAACCTGGCCTACCTGCGCGAGCAGGTCTTCTACGGCAACTGATCATGCGCATCCTCCCCATTCTCTGTTCGGCACTCGGCCTGGCTGCAATCGCATCCAGCCAGAACCTTCGCAAGGGACTCGTTCGCGCGGACGCAGTCGTCGTCGCACGTCAGGTCGGCAAGAAGGCACACGGCGAGCAGATCGCTTTGCACCGCTTGCAAGTCATCCAGAACGTTCGCGGTGCTGCCGAGCACAAGTCCGTGACCGTCATCGATTGGCCCAAGCTGTCGCTACACCAACGCCCAACGCCACGTCAGTCGCGCCTCTACTGCCTGCAAGACGCCAGTGTCGCGGCAACGCGCATGGGTTTGCCGGCAAGCGAAGGCCCCTACTTCAAGATGGCCGGCTGGGCTGGCAGCAACCCGCTGATCGGCAAGGATCTCGAAAAGAATCCTGTCATGCGGTTCGCACGCGTGCTGGCCAACAGTGAGCAGGGCACGTCGCCCAACGTCACTGCTTCGGCGCTCGCAGCCATGGCTGTCAACGCCGCTCCTGCGGTGCGCACCGAGATCGCTCACTTCCTTAGCGAACGCACGGACCTGCGCGGCAAGCTTTCGAGCGTGCACTGGACGCAACTGGTCGCGCGTGCCGCGGGCGAGATGGAAGACATCGAATACAAGATTGCGCTGTCGCAACTGTGTGCGGCGCAACGGCTCGACGGCCTACTCGACGCACTTGCCGTGTCGCTTGGCCCGGTTCAGGACGTTCGCTTCGCGCGCTGCGTCGGCCGCATCGGCAAGGTGCTGCACGGCGAAGAAGCGACGGCGAAGCTGGCCGAGCGCTTGAAGTACGCTGGCCTTGCACAGGATCGCAAGATGCTGCTGCTGGCGATCGGCGCGACCAACACTAAGTCCGCGCTCGACACACTGCTGCGCATGAACAGTTCGGATGCTGCGGTCAACGCCGCGCTCAACGAGCATCGTTCGCCGCGAGCGAAGGAAGCCGTCGCCCGTCGCAAGTAAGCAACGGTTGCAGCGCGCCCAATCTAGCAGGGTCTAGTTCGGCGCAGGCACGGTGCCCACTGGAATGCCTTCGGTGTCGCCAGGCTTGGTCGCCTGATGCATGGCAATCTGATCGCGGGCGACCAAGTCGATCTCGTGTGTGACCACGAACTGACGCAGCTTGCTCAACACTCCCAGCAACTGCACAGCGAGCATGGCGAGGATGAACATCGCCCCGATAATGACGGAGGACGTCGCTTCTTGAGCTTCGCTCACCGACACGAACCATGCCGCGTCCACCTGCTCGCCACGCGACAGCGCAAACTGCGGATTGCGAACACGGACCGCAACCAGATAGGTGATCGACAGGGTCACGAAGAGGGGCACCGCGATCATCAGCGAGTAGCCGAACGCCTGCAGCCGCAACGCCAACTTCCTGTGGCGATAGAAATTGGCCGTATGCGTAAACATTGCGATGGCACAACCAGAGACGATGGCGTTAGTCCACATGGGCGGCTCAGACGGGGCGGGTGGGTGATTATTCGCCGAGCATATCGCTTGCCGGCGGCCGTGCTCACGACTTACTGACGCGCCGCTTACCGAACCAGAATGGCACAAGACCGAGCACAAGCCCGACGACGACACTCGTCACCAGAATGAACGTCATCTGCGGCATCAGGATGCCGATCATCCAGCCATGTGTTGGCGACTCGAGCTGAACGTCGCCCATTCCCGGCAGCGAAATCTCCGTAACGACGGTGACGTCGAGGTGCGTGCCGAGGTGCTGTGTCGTCATGAAATAGCCGACCGCAGTGAGGAACGCGCGCTGCAGCACGTTCGCCAGTACCAGCGCCGTGAAGAACTTGCCGAAGCTCATGCCGCGCGCGCCGGCGAAGTAGCCGAAGAACAAGCTGATCACGATCCCAGCGCCTGACGTTCCGAGCGCCCAAACGATGCCCACATGACCTGCGGTCTTCTCAAGCGCCATGCGCGTCACGATGACGATCACGAACATCAGAACGGCGGCCGCGACTGGGTGCGGCACCTTCGGATCGCGGTTGCGACCAACGAATGCGAACAGCGCGGCCAACGCATAGTAGGCCGCCGCGACGACGTGCCAATGCCACGCCGGCACAGTGATCGACTCGATGGTCCAAACGTGCGGTTTGTGTTCGGGGCCGCGACCAAACACGCTCGGTACATCGAGCGTCAGGATGTGACTGTGGTCGAAGAACAGAACATCGCCAAGCAGGCCAACCACAGGCAACGCCATCAGCACAGCTAGAATGGTGCGACCGCGCGTCCTGAGCAGCGGCGCCAACAACATCACTAGGATCGGCAGCATCGCCGGCCCGACGAACGGCATCGACTTATGGACCAACTCTTCCATGCCGAAAGGTTGCCGAGCGAAGCTCGCGCAAGCAAGACACAGGGATGATCGCAACCCTGCCAGCGGCCGATCCCAGGGCGACTATCGCTTAAGGCGGCGAATCACACGCAACGCATGCTGCCGTTCTTGCAGGTGATCGCGAACTTGTAGTTCGTTCGCCGTCGAAATCAGTCGCGTGCCGTTTCCGTGCCAACGCTTGCCTCTTTGGTCGGTACGCGGGTTGGTCAGGTAGGCCGCCGTGCCGGCGCCCAAAGTCCACTCAACCATCGGCAAAGAACTCTGGCCGGCGAACAACTGCAGGTGCGGCGTCGCCGAGATATCGGGGTCTAGTTGCAACTCGAAACCACCACCGAGCAACCAACGAAGTCGGTCGTGCTCGGCGCGTCGCAGTGCGGCGCCGCGTGGGAAAATCATGCTGCTGCGATTGGCCACTTCGGTCACAGCAGCAACCGCGCGTCTGACCGAAGCCTCGGTTTCACGGTGCTGTCGCGGCATACGCATTAGCGATTGGCGAATCGGCTCAGTCAAGACGACCAAACGTTCGCGCGGTGTCTTGCCGATCCGTTTCTTCTCAACCAACACGCGGTCGAGCACAACCAGCGGCCCAAGTGCGAGCGGGCGATAGAGGTCGCCACCATCGCCGCAACAAGCCAGCCGTACGCCGGACCAACTGCGAGCGCGCGCCGTTGTTTGCGCCTTCTTGCCGAGTCGCCATGGCTGTAGCGATCGACGTTCGTGAGTCACCGAAACATCGCGAATGCGATTCTTGCGGCTCTGCGCCAGTGTCACGCGCACCGTTGCACCGTCCGCGAGCAAGAACTCAAGGCCGGCGGGATACGGACCCGCCGCTTCGCCACTGCGCAGATGCAGGCCACCATCGGGAGCCAACAACACTTCGCTCCCCGATGGGAACGTCAGTTTTACACCAACCGAACGACACGCCACGTGAACACCGCCCGGAGTCACGCAGCCGTCTGATTCGTGAAAACTCAGTTTGGTGCGCTTGCGATTGACCCCGCCTTCCCCAAGGCCGAAGTCGCGCACCGGAATCGTTGTCTTCGCATCGGACAACACGACCTCGGGAAGCAGCTTCGACAGCGGCCGTAGAGGCGTGCGTTCTTTGCCACCTTGTTGGGCGGCGAGAGTTGCCGAGGCGGCGAGAACGATAGATGCGAAACGCAGCGAAGAGCCCATCACACTGGACTTATCGGCTACTCAGGCGGCGCAGCCGTAGGCGAGCCTGAGCTCGTTGGTCACAATCACTTCGATGGCACCGAAACGCCCAATTCCGCAGCGATGGCGGCCAAGAACGCCCCGACGTCAGTCACGATTCCTTGGCTCTGGGCGGAGCCGCGATCGCTCAGCTTGCTAACCACCGCCGGATGGATGTCGACGCAGACCGTTAGCACGTCCGCGGCGACCATGTTGCCGGTGCCGATGCCGTGCAGCATCGAGCTTAGGATGATCACCAAACCGGCGTTCTCAAGGATCTTCGCGTAGCCCGCTTGGGCGGCGATCAAGTCCATCTCGGTGTCCGGCAAGGGACCATCGTCACGAATCGAACCGGCGAGACAGAACGGCACCTTGGCCTGCACACACGCATGCATGACGCCTGAGTCGATCACACCACGGGAGACTGCGTTGGGAATGTTGCCAACGCGGCGAACCGCGTTGATCGCGCGCATGTGGTGCATGTGGCCATGAACGGCTGGTCTGCCGGTCGCGAGCTCCACTCCGAGACTTGTGCCGTAGAGCGCGACTTCGATGTCGTGCACCGCCAGTGCATTGCCGCTGAGCAAGCCATCAACGTGGCCAGCTTCGAGAATCGCGGCCAACGTCGGGCCACCGCCGACGTGCACCACGACGGGACCAGCGACCAACACAACCTTGCGACCTTCAGCCCGCACGCGCTTCCAGGCGGCGGCCACTTCTTCAACCTGGGCCGCGAGGCGACGCTCCGAACTGACGCCACCCTGCATGAAGCCAAACTTGCCTTCCTGCAACTTCCGGGTCGTGTGCGGCGTGATGCGAATGCCTTCGAACCCCACCACCAGGCGCTGGCCCTTCTTGAGGTCGCGCAGCTTGACGCAGGCCAGCGTGCCACGCTCATCAACGACCGTCGCGTCCATGCGTTGACGGGTCACTCGCTGCCACTCGCCGTGAACCCGCACTTCGGTGACCAGATTCGTCGTGGAGTAGAAGCCTTCCGGCGCCGTGCCATCGAGGTCCACTTCTTCCCACGTTGCATCCGCGGTCTCGAGTTCGCTGAGGCCCAGCGACATCAGATCCGCCCGTAGCCGATCGAATGTGGCCTGATCTGGAGCCGTCACCTGCAATTCCAGCTCACTGTCGTCGGTCCGCAACCGCCCGATATCGAGGTGCGTGACCTCGTAGGTGGCCGATGCCGCATGCACGGCCTCCAGCGCATCAGACAGAAGACCTGAGTCAATCAGGTGTCCACGGGCCTGGAACTTCGCAACAATCAGCTTCTGCACTGCCGCAAGATAGCCGCCAAATCCCTGCGGAACCAGCGAACCCAAACCGTTTCAACATCGTTGGCTAGGGTGGCCGAGTTACCCAACTCCTCTCCGGTGGTGCTAGCATGCAGACTGCGTATCCCACTCAGCGAATGACCCCTCTCGCGCAGAAACTAATCGAGGCTGTCGGACAGAGCGTTCACGGCAAACAAGACGTCATTGAATTGGCGATCATCACCTTGTTTGCCGGTGGACACCTCCTGATCGAAGACCTTCCCGGCGTCGGCAAGACGCTACTCGCCCGCAGTCTCGCGAAAGCGCTTGACCTGCCCTTCCAGCGCATCCAGTGCACGGCCGACCTACTGCCGAGTGACTTGATTGGCGCGCAGATATACCACCCAAGAACGGGTGAGTTGACGTTCCGCCAAGGACCGGTGTTTACGTCGGTGTTGATGGCGGATGAACTCAACCGCACACCACCGCGAACGCAGTCGGCTTTGCTTGAGTGCATGGCCGAACGCAGTGTCACCGTCGATCGCGATCGACACGTGCTGCCCGAACCGTTCTTTGTCGTTGCGACACAGAACCCGTTAACGGCGGCCGGCACCTACTTGTTGCCGGACAACCAACTCGACCGCTTCTTGTTGCGCATCGAAGTCGGTCACCTCGACGCAGAGTTTGAGATCGATGTCGTCAGCCGTGAAGACGGCCACCGCTTCGTCGATGACTGCAAGCCAGTCGCCAGCAAAGAAGAACTGCTGGTCGCGCGGCAAGCGATCGATGGCGTGCGTTGTGACCGCGAACTAGTCGC
>JBNMND010000024.1:0-30085 GCA_051274975.1 Planctomycetota bacterium
TCGCTATGCTGCTTGCCCGATGTCGTCGCCGTCGTCAGACCAACCGTCCACTCCCAAGCCGCACAACCCGCGCATGCACACTGGTGGGAAGCTAGCCTTCCGTAGCCGGGTGCAGGACCTCGAAGACCTACCCGGGGACCGCCTGCTCATTGGCGGTGACAACCCGCCGTCGCTCAACGACATCGTGCCGGAAGGCTTCGATGACGTGGAGATTGAGATTGGCCCCGGCAAGGGTGCATTCGTCGTCGCGGCGACCGAAGCCAAGCCTGACACGTTCTTGCTCGGCATTGAGGCGGCCGCCGGCTACGCGAGCCTAGCGGCGACCAAACTGCATGAGTCCGGCCGCCAAAACGGCATCTTCCTAGTCGACAACGGCAAGCTGTTCCTCGAAGACCGAGTCGAAGATGCGGCGCTCGCAGCGGTGCACATCTATTTCCCCGATCCGTGGCCCAAGCGTCGCCACCGCGGCCGCCGCTTCTTCACCGATGATATACGCGCCGTGATCGCCCGCGTGATCCGTGACGATGGCTACTGCTTGGTCGCAACCGACAACGCTTGCTACGCTGGCCAGGTTGCTCGGGTCATGGGCAACGCGTCGATGTTCGAACGCGATGAAGAAGAAGAGCAACGCCGAATCGCGCTCGGCCCCGGCCACGCGTTCTCGCCGACCAACTTCGAACGCAAATATATCGAGCAGGGTCGGGTGATCCGCCGCTACGCCTTCCGTCGCTTACCGCGACGCACTACCGAACCAGTTCCCGCCGGAGACGCCGAATGACACGTTGGGTAGATGCCGGTCCGATTGCGGACCTCAAGTTTGATCCGGGCGCGCCGCTGCACATTGGCGGCAGGTGGCTGGCGGTGTTCCAACTCGATGGCGCCTACCACGTCATCGACAACGCCTGCCCGCACGCCAGTGCGCCGTTGTGCGACGGCACGTTGTTGGACGGCAAGATCGTCTGTCACCTGCACCTGTGGGAGTTCGATATCAAAACCGGGGTCTGCGATGTCGGTGGCGAGTGGGACGTGCAGAGCTACCCGAACCGCATCATCGAGAACCGCATCGAGATCGAACTGCCCGAGTAGCTAGCTACGTCCACGGCCGTTGGAACTCGGAGCCAGCGCCGAGCCACACTTCGCTACCTACTAGTCGGGGTCGCCCGGCACCATCACTGGGTCGGCGGGCACTAGCGCCGCGCAAGCCGCCGACGGGTGATCCGGCTCCCTGGTGCGCTTCTGCAGCACGACATGGCCGCGAACCATCGCCAGCGCACAAACAGCCCCGAGAATTCCACGCATACTTTGCGACGTGCTGCGCATCGCGGCCGAGTCTACGCGATCTGGCTCGGCTATCTCGGGGTGACAAGCGGGACAATACCTTGGCCATGCCGCGCCCCAGTTTTTCATGCGCCTTAGCACTGCACCACGACTGTCGCTAACATCCTTGCCCAATGACGGACGGTATTGCAGGCGATCGACACGACAAGCTCAAGGCGCTACGCGCCGAAGGCGTGGACCCGTTTCCCGCACGAGTGGCCAAAGGCCAACCCATCGCAGATGTGCTGGAGGGGTTCGATGACAAACTGGAATCGACCGTGACCATCACCGGGCGACTCTCCCAGGTGCGCGACTTCGGCAAGCTCCGGTTCTCGCACCTGACCGATCGCTCGGGTTCGCTGCAGATCGGGTTCGAACGCGATGCGCTGCAGGACTTTTGGCCCGTGCGCAAGAAGGTTGAGAGCAACGACTTGATCAGCGTCACCGGCGTGCTCGGCCACACCAAGAAGGGTGAGCGCACGCTGTGGGCCAAGGATGTCACGCTCGCGTCGAAGGCGTTGCGCCCGGCTCCCGAGAAGTGGCACGGCTTGCAGGACCAAGAGCAGCGCTACCGGATGCGCTACGTCGATCTATTCGCGAACCCCGGCGTGCGCGAGACGTTCGCGATGCGCTCGAAGATCGTGCGCGAGACGCGCAACTACTTCGACTCACTCGACTACCTCGAAGTCGAAACGCCGATCCTGCAACCGCTGTTCGGCGGCGCCGCGGCGCGACCGTTCACGACCCATCACAACGCGCTCGACATGCCGCTGTTCTTGCGCATCGCGCCAGAACTGTATCTGAAGCGCTTGATCGTCGGCGGCATGGAGCGTGTCTACGAGATCGGCCGCGTGTTCCGCAATGAAGGCATCAGCACTCGGCACAACCCCGAGTTCACGATGCTCGAGAGCTACGAGGCGTTCGCCGACTACAAGGACGTCATGGACCGCGTCGAAGGGCTATTCCAGCACCTCGTCGACACGGTGCGCGGCGGCGAGGGCAAGGTGATGTTCCGTGAAAAGGAATACGACCTGAAGCCACCGTTCCAGAAGGCGCGCTACCTCGACTTGTTCGCCGAGCAGAATCCCGGCGTCAACTGGTTCGAGCACGAGCAAGTGATCGCCCGCGCCAAGGAACTTGGTCTCAAGATCGATGGCATCGAACCGGCGAAACTCGCTAACGATGTCTTTGAAGCAACCGTAGAAGACACCTTGATCGGCCCCGTCTTCGTGCACGACTACCCGACCGCGATCAGCCCGCTTGCCAAGCGCATGGCAGATGATCCGCGCGTCGCCGAACGATTCGAACTGTTCGTTGCCGGCATGGAGCTCGGCAACGCATTCAGTGAGCTCAACGATCCGATTGATCAAGAGCAACGCTTCGAAGAGCAGGTCGTCGACAAGGATGACGAGACGCCCGGCGAAGTCGATGTCGACTACGTCACCGCGCTGGAGTTCGGCATGCCGCCCGCTGGCGGTCTCGGCATCGGTATCGATCGGCTATGCATGCTGCTAACCGGGTCGACGTCGATTCGCGATGTTGTGCTGTTCCCATTGATGCGCCGCGTTGATGCGAATACGAACCAAGGCGACACGCCTTCGGAGCCCGAGGCACCTGCGGAACCCGACGCCCAACCACCTGAGGCGAACAAGCCCAAGTGATTCGAGCGTTCAGCCCGTTCCTGGCACTGCGCTACCTCGTAACGCGGCGCATCAACATCCTCGGCGTGCTCGGTGTTGCGTTCGCCGTCTGGGCGATGCTGGTCGTCGATGGCGTGTTCACCGGGTTCGTGCGCGACATACGGGCCAACGTCGAGAGCAGCGCGCCGCCGTTACTGCTGACGGACCTGCCGCACGACTCGAGCTTCACGGACTTCCAAAACGCACTGGCCGACGACCCCGACGTGGTCGTGCTGGCTCCGCGCTTGCGTCAGCACGCGATGCTACAGCCGGTTCGCCAGAACGGCTCCGCTCGCGCCACCGCCGGCAGCGACCAACTCGACTTCGACCACACCAAGAATGGTTTCGCGATGCTTATCGGCATCGACCCGACGCTCGAGATGAAGGTCGTCAGCATCCCTGCGTGGCTGCAGCGAGGCGTCGATGAAATTGCGCGCTACAATCGCGCCCAGCCGCTATCGACGGTCTTCAACGAACCGGACCCTGAACGGCTGGCAGAGATGAAACTGCCGGATCGCGTCGAATGGCGCGCGCGTCAGGCAGCCGGTTTGCCGCACGACCCGGACATCAACAATCACCGCAGCTCGCTACCGGGCATCTTGATGGGTTGGCGGCGGGTCTTCAGTCTGCCCCACATCAGAGACGGCGACCGCATCGAAGTAGTTTGTGCTTCGTTTCCGGGCGGTGAAGAAGAAGACGGCTCCGCGACAATGCGCACGACGCAAAAGCCGTTCGCCAGCGCTGGTTGGTTCGGATCAGGCAACCGCATGTTCGATGAGGTCACCGCACTGGTGCCGATCGAATCGCTTCGCACCATGCTCGGCCATGACATCGACGACCTGACCAGCATCCCGCTGGTCTCGGACGTCGCGATTCGACCGCGCGCAGGCATCACGGGTAGCGAACTCGAGGCGTTGCAACGCCGGCTGGAAAAGAAGGCGCAAGCCGTTCTTCCCGAAGGATCAAAGCCATGTTCGGTACTCACCTGGCAAGAGCAGAATTCGGTCTACCTGAAGGCCGTCGAGCAAGAGCACGCGATGATGCAGATCGTGCTGATGATCGTGATGCTGGTTTCGGCATTCGTCATCTATGCAACGTTGCACATGATGGTCGTGCAGAAGATCAAAGACATCGGCATCCTCGCCGCTGTTGGCGGCTCGCCACGCAGCATTGGCACAGTGTTCTTGATCAACGGCACCGTCGTTGGCGTGCTTGGATCGCTGTTCGGTGTTGCAGCCGGCATCCTGTCGGCGATCTGGATCAACCCTATCAACGACTGGGTGTATGCGACCTTTCGGCTCGAACTGTTCCCTCGTGAGACGTTCGACCTGGAAGGCATACCGTGCCACCTCGAGCCGTCGTGGGTCACCACCGTGGCCATTGGCGCGATCGTGCTATCGATCGTCGTCGCCTTCATTCCGGCCCGCAAGGCCGCCCGCATGAACCCCGTAACCGCCCTGTCCTTCGAATGAGCACCATCCTGCGTGCCACTGGCATCACCAAGAACTACGCGATCGGCAAGCGGGAGATCCCGGTGCTGCGCGGAGTGGATCTCAGTATCGTTGCCGGCGAGAAGGTCGCGCTACTAGGTACTTCGGGCGCCGGTAAGTCGACGCTGTTGCACTTGCTCGGCTTGCTCGATGCGCCGACCAGCGGCACGATCGAATACGACGGCCGCGAAGTGCAGTCGCTACCGATCGGCGAACGCGCGCGCCTGCGCCACCAGCAAGTCGGGTTCGTGTTCCAGTTCTACCACCTGATCCCAGAGCTCACCGCGCTGCAAAACGTGCTGCTAGCGCGCATGATGGACTCGTCGGTGCTGCAATACTGGGGCAAGCGCAAGCAGGCCAAGGCGAGCGCCATCGCGATGCTGGAACACGTCGGCCTTGGCGAACGACTGCACCATAAGCCCACCGAACTGTCCGGCGGCGAACGCCAACGAGTTGCCATCGCGCGTGCCCTGATCGCCGAACCGAAGGTCGTATTGGCCGATGAACCGACCGGTAACCTCGACTCCGCGACAGCCAAGGAAGTTGTCGACCTGATGTTCACGATCCAACAAGAACGACAACTCGCATTCTTGCTGGTCACCCACGACGAAGGCCTGGCCAAGCGCTGCGACCGCATCATCCGCATGAAGGACGGCTGCGTCGTCGACCAACAAATGGTCACCGAAGATCAGGCTAGCTGATGTATCGCCTCTTCCTCGCCATCCGCTACCTGCTGACCCGCCCGATCAATCTGCTGGGCATGGGCGGCATCGCGATCGCGGTTTGGGCCTTGGTCGTCGTCGTCTCGTTGTTCAGTGGCTTCTTGCATGTCATTGAAGAACACGTGCAGGCGTCGAGTTCTGACCTGGTCGTCACCGACATGCCACCGTGGGCGGAATGGCCAGCGCTGCACCACGCGCTCAAGGAAGACCCCAACGTCGCCGGTATGGCGCCGCGTCTCTTGCACTATGGCTTGCTGGTCGAACCAGGAAAGCGTCCACCACCGGCGCCGCTGCCAGGTCGTGGAGCGATGCATGGCGGCGACCAGCCGTTCTTGTTCGTGTTTGGCGTAGTAGCAAACCTAGAGGCCGAGGCGACCAAGTTTGCCGAGTGGATCCGGCACCCAGACGTGCCGGAAGAACTTCGCGTTCGTGATGTCGCCAAGCCACTAGCGCCCATCAACGGCGTGCCCACGGTGCTGCTCGGCTTGGACCGCATGCAGCGCGAAGGCCTGAAGCCCGGCGACTCGCTGCGGCTACTGACCGCGAATCTGGAGCGCGACCAAGACGGCAACATGACGCCGATTGAAGTCGACGTCGAACTGGTCGTCGGCGGCGCCTACCAAACCAACCACGGCGGCTTCGACGGCAACAATGTATTCGTCGACTTGTCGACACTGCAGAAGGCCCTGTTCCCGAACGCTCCGAACCACGTGCAAGAGATTGCCGTGCGGGTCAAAGACGAATCCCAGCTCGACGTAACGGCTAACCGCTTGGGCCGCGAGGTAGGACGCACGCTCGAACGCGATGGCCATCGCTTCGGCAAGGTGCAGACCTGGCGCGAGAAGAACTATCTGTTCATCAAGAACGTCGCCCACCAACGCGAACTGCTGAAGATCGTGCTGACCGTCATCATGATCGTCGCAGCGTTTTTGATGCTGGCGACGCTGTCAATGATGGTCACCGAGAAGACGGCGGACATCGGCATCCTGACGGCCATGGGCGGCACGCCAACTGGCGTGACGATGGTGTTCTTGTCGTGCGGACTGGTGATCACCGGCCTCGGCGTGCTCGTTGGGCTAACTACCGGTGTCATAACGGCGGTCTATCTCGAGGAAATCCGCCAAGCGTGGCTTTGGGCCACCGGCCACGACCTGTTCCCGCTCAGTGTCTACAACCTGACCCGCGTGCCGTGCCGCATTGAGCCGCTGTGGCTACTGCAGGTCACTGGTATGGCGATGGTCACTGGCCTGATCGTGTCGGCACTGCCGGCGCTACGTGCCGCCCGCCATGATCCTTTGATCTCGCTGCGGGGCGCCTAATGCCGATGCAGGCAGTAGCATCATCCCAGTAGACTCAGTGCCCTACCAACCGCTGTGAAACGTTCCCTCAAGCTCCTGGCCTGCATCGCCGTCACCTTCGCAGTGGCAGGTTGCGTGACGACTCCAGACCGCGAGCAGAAGGGGCTGCTGGTCGGCGCCCAGCGCGTCCTGGCGCTCGACTTTGGTGGCAGCGCTGTGGCCCCACGAGTGCGGCGGTTGACGCAACTGCCAACGGCATTTGCTGGAGAATTGCGACGCGCCCAGACGAGTTTGGGTTTGGGTGACGATCGACCGTTGCGGCTTGCGGCGACCAGCGAACTACGACGCACGCAGCGTATTCATACGAGCGGCTTGCAGTTTCTGGGTTCGGAAGTGAGGCGACGCCCAAAACCGTTCGAAGGCGCATGGCCATCGAGCTACGAGTTGGCCGAGGACACCGCCAACGGCATCGACAACATCGGTCGCATGCTCGGACCGAGTCAGCGACCACTCAACGAAATCGACGACTACACCCACCGCACCGACCACACCGACCATCGCCCGGTGCGCACGCTGTGGCAACGCCTGCGCCGTCGCCTGCCGTTCTGATTCGCGCAGGGATCGTGAACTTCCTCCTGCTCGAACCCGACGAGGTTGCCGGTGATGGCGACTGTGTGATCCGTGGCCGCCGCGTCGAACACCTGCGCACCGTGCTGAAAGCCGAAGTCGGAACCGCACTGCGCGTCGGCGTTATCAACGGCCAACTCGGCACAGCTGCCGTGACCAGCCTCAGCGAGTCCGAGGCGAGCCTCAGCATCGAACTACACCTGCAACCATCACCGCTCCACGACACGCTGCTGCTGGCGGTGCCGCGCCCCAAGGTCCTGATGCGCATGCTTGCTCATGCATCGGCGATGGGCTTCGCACGAATCGTGCTGTTCCGTTCCTGGCGCGTCGACAAATCATGGATGCAAAGCCGCGCGCTGGATCCCGACGTGCAACGCGAACAGTTACTGCTTGGACTCGAGCAAGCCGGCCGCACCCAACTTCCGGAACTGCTGCGCTTCGATCTGTTCAAGCCAATGGTAGAAGACGAGCTACCCGCCCTCGACTTGCCCCAGCCGCGCTTCGTCGCCCACCCCTACGCAGCGACGCCCACGCACCAACTGGCCGGGGCCACCGCACCCGGCAACAAGCAGCCCTTCACGCTAGCGCTTGGCCCCGACGGCGGCTTTTTGCCATACGAAGTCGACAAGCTAATCGAGGCGGGTTTCCATGCCATCTCGTGCGGCCCCCACGCGCTCAGAACAGAGACCGCGCTCGCGGCACTCTGGGGGCAGTTGGACCTATTGCGACAACGCCAGTAGGGTAAGGATGTGATAACGCTGCGGGTCGGACTATCGGGAGCCGGGCCAATGGGGCTCGGCGTCATTCAGGATGTTGGATTGCACAACGCGTGTGACGTGGTGGCGGTGCACGACGATGTGCCCGGCGCCGCCAAGCGACTCGCCGACGGCAGCCGCTTGGGCTACGCCACGGAGAGCTTCGAAAAGCTGCTCGCCTACGGCGTCGACTTCGTCGTGCTGACCGGCCCACTGCAAGACCGCTTGACTCAAGTTAAACTAGCGAGCGAGCAATCGGTTCCGTGCCTGGTGCATGCCCCGGTCGCCCCCGACCTCGCCACCGCCAAAGAGATGACGGCGATCTGCTCCAAACACGAAGTGCGCCTCGGTGTCTTTGTGCGCGGCCAAGCCGACCCGGTCGTCGAGCAACTGCGACGCATGATTGCCGCGGACTGGCTCGGCGGCGTCGTGTGTGTGCAGTCGATCACCGGCGACGACGAACTGCTGCGCACCGGCAGCGTCACCTACGGCGGCGATCCATTCGTCGCACTGGCAAGCGAGCACGTGCACATCACGTCGTGGCTAACTAGCCGTCAGGCGACCTCAGTCACCGCCCAGACCACCCGTTCGTTCGCTCCCGACCTCGATGACGGTGGCGTGGCGACCGTCGTATTGCGCGGCAACATGCCGTGCACCTACATCACCAGCCGGTTGACGCGCGCCAATGCTTTCGCGGTGCACGGCACCGACGGCGGCGTGCGTATCTCAGGCGATCGCATTTGGCTCACCGGGCAGAGGCCGTTCAAAGGCCATGTCTTCGACTACGAAACGCCTGGTATCGAACAGGTGCTCTCACGCCGTGACCTCCAAAACGCGCTGACAGCGCACCGCGCCGGCAGTGAACTGCACGGCCGATTTGCCCGCTGGCTCGAAGACACCGACGACTACCCGTGCCCGATCGAGCAGGCGGTCATCGACTTCGAGACGATCGATGCGATGACGCGCGCGGCACGTGATGGATGCACGATCAAGTTGTCGTAGCGGCGCTGCACCACCGATTGACACGCGAAGCATCGCTTGCTGCTGCTTGACGAAGCGTGTGACTCGGAGCTAACCGAGAACTCCGCGCCATTGACTGCCATCAGCACGTCGCCCGCGATCACACCGCACATCCGGAGAGCGTCTTGGCCAGGGTAGCTCACGACTAGGCCGCGAAACTCTGACATCTGGCGAGCCCACGGCTTGAGCGCGATTGCTACCAAGCCCAGGTTGCCCACGTCAAGTCGCAGGAGCTCACACGACGTGTTTGGTGTCTGTGCGACGCTGGGCGCTTGTGCCCCCACCCTGGCTGAATGGATTGATCCTCGTCAACGGCTGCACAGCCGTCAGAGACCAGAACGACTGCGGCAACAGCGACTCTCAAGCAAAGAATCGCGCCAGCTTTTAGCTGGCCCGCTCTCGACTACGGCGTCGTGATCGCTGCCAGCAAGGCTCGGGGCCGCAACCTTCATCGACGACCAACGGGATCTTCACGAAATCTAAACAGACGCTCCATATCTTGTCGGCCGTTCAAGACTCGCTAGTCTTCAGTAACCAAAGGTCAAGTCGATGTTATTCATGCGTGCGTTTGCTATTTCGTTCTTCGTGGCGTGTGGGTTACTTCCGGGTCAGGAGCTACCCGCCGCTGCCAGCGGCCAGAACTTTACGAAACCAGTCGATCCCGAGTTGGCCGCCGCGATCGAGAACTATCTCGACCAAGAATCGACGGCTAAGGCAAGCTACGGGAGCAAGGGATTCCGCCTCGAATCGCGCGACGGGAACTTCCAGACGAACCTGCAGTTCCGCGCTCAGCTCAGGTTTACCGACCCGATGCGGAGTGATCCGCGCCAAGTGGATGACTTCGAGGCCACGAACAAGAGCACGTTCGAGGCGCGCCGCGTTCGCATGAAGATCGGCGGGCACGGATATAAGCCATGGCTGAAGTACTACTTCGAGGTCGACCTCCAGCCGACTCGATCGTCCAGCACTTCGAGCGCGAACGCTAGCTCTCGGGTTATCGACTGGCGCATCGACGTTGCCAAGTCAGAGGCTTTCGGCATCCGCGCCGGACAGTGGAAGATCGACTACAACCGTGAGCGTGTCGACTCCTCCGGACGCCAGCAGTTTGTCGAGCGTTCCATAACCAACCGCACCTTCACGGTCGATCGCCAGATGGGCGTCGGGGCTCGCGGTCGCCTGTTCAAGGGAACAGGAGGTGACTTTCGCTACTACGCTGGTGCCTTCACCGGTGAAGGACGGGGTGTCGCCAACGACGACCGTCACCTGATGTACATCGGGCGTCTACAGTGGAACTTCCTCGGTAGGGACCTCCCGCTTCGGCAGACGGACGTCGAACGCACCAAAGAACCCGCCGCCAGCTTCGCCATTGGAGCTGCCACCCATACGGGAAGGGCGACGCGCTGGTCGTCGGGCGGCGGCGGCAACCTCGACGGGTTCGCCAGCACCTCGACCGCGATGAACGCGCAGCACCGGGTCCACCAGGCAGTCGCGGAGTTTGCCTACAAGCACCAGGGATTCTCGACCCAGAACGAGTTCCACTGGAAGAGCATCACCGACAAGAGCATGGCCTACGGCATGTCGGGTCGCGAAAGCGATCTCTACGGCCTCTACTCGCAGGCTGGCTACTTCTTCAACGAGATCTGGGACAGCTTCCCGGAACCCCTTGAGCTAGCTGCCCGCTACGCTTGGGTGCGTGAACCGAATGAGACGAATCGCAGCATCGACAATCAGCGGCAAGAGTTCACCGTCGCTGCCAACTGGTTCATGGCTGGTCACAATAACAAGATCACCCTCGACTACTCGTATCTAACCCTCGACGACGACGTGCTCGGTCAAGACAAGTCGACGAGCCGCGTCCGCTTGCAATGGGACATTTCGTTCTGAGTTCCCGGTAACCAGGCTGCGTTCCGACTCTCGGAAGCCACTCGCGCCGGACCGGTAACGGTCGGCGGCAGCTCTAGCGGCCGCTGTACTGCTTCTCGTAGTATTCCTGATAGGCACCGCTGCGAACGCGCTCCCACCAGGACTTGTTCTCGAGGTACCAGTCGACCGTCTCCTTCAAGCCATCCTCAAACGTGTAGGTCGGAACCCAACCGAGCTGCGCGCGCGCCTTGCTAGAATCCATCGCGTAGCGTTGGTCGTGGCCGGGGCGGTCGGTGACATACTTGATCAGGTCTTCGCCCTTGCCGACGAGCTTGAGGATCTCAGTGACGACGAACAGGTTCTCGCGTTCGGCGTCGCCGCCGAAGTTGTAGACCTCGCCCTTCAGGCCGTCTTCCATCGCGCGCTTGATGCCGTGGCAGTGGTCGATGACGTGGATCCAGTCGCGCACGTTCTTGCCGTCGCCGTAGATCGGCAGCGACTTGTCTTCGTGCGCGTTGGCGATCATCAACGGGATCAGCTTCTCGGGGAACTGGTATGGGCCGTAGTTGTTTGAGCAGCGCGTGATGACACAGTCCATGCCATGCGTGTGCACGGCTGCGCGAACGAGTAGGTCGCTACCGGCCTTGCTAGAGGAGTATGGCGAGTTCGATTGGATCGGTGTCTCTTCGGTGAAGAAGCCCCATGCGCCGAGTGAGCCGTAGACCTCGTCGGTGCTGACGTGCACGAAGCGCTTGACGTCGTTGTGGCGCGCTTGGTCGAGCAGCACTTGCGTGCCGATGACGTTGGTTTGCACGAAGGCTGTCGCGTCGAGTACCGAACGGTCGACGTGGCTCTCGGCGGCGAAGTGCACGACGATGTCAAACTTTTGCTCGGCGAACAGTTCCGACATCGCCTTGACGTCAGTGATGTCGCCCTTGACGAACGAGTAGTTCGCGTGGCTTTCGATATCCGACAGGTTCTCGAGGTTGCCGGCGTAGGTTAGCAGGTCGAGATTGATGATCTGGTGATCGGACTCCGTGAGCATCATGCGCACGAAGTTGGAACCGATGAAGCCGGCTCCGCCGGTGACGAGGATCTTGCTCACAGTAGGGCTCCGATAATCAGGCTGGTGTCAGTATTGCTTGCCGCGCAGTTTACTACTGCTGGCAGCGGCTGGAGCAGCTGCAGCGACTGCTGCAGCTGCTTGATGCGCTGCTTCATCAAGCGGCACATGGCGCGCGAGCGCATCCAGGTAATGAGGTAGGTGCTTGCCGCGAACGGCAGCGAGTTTGTCAGTGTCGAGCACCGACCAGGCTGGCCGCGCCGCCGGAAGATTGAGGTCGGCCGCGGTCTGCGTGCCAACTTCGATGTCGGTCATGCCAGCTGCCGCGAGCGTATCGACGGCGAACTTGTGCCACGAGCACTGGCCTTCGTTAGCCGCATGGTAGATGCCGCCTGCAGGCTTGAGCTTAAAGACGTCGAGCATCGCCTCGGCGAGATCGTGTGTCATCGTTGGTCGACCGACTTGGTCCGTCACGACCTTGAGGGCGCCACCGGAACGTGCTCGGTTGAGGATCGCGCGCGGGAAGTTCTTGCCACCGGGGCCGAACACCCAGCTGGTGCGGATGACGTAGAAGTCGTTGCGGCCGTGAGCCAGCACGGCCTCTTCGCCGATGCGCTTGCTGGCGCCGTAGACGGATAGCGGTTTGATCGCCGAATCAACGGGGTAGGGCGTGCCTTCAAGTGTGCCATCGAACACGAAGTCCGTGCTGACATATACCATGCCGGCATCGACGCGCGCGGCAGCTTCGGCGACCCATGCGGTTGCCATGCCGTTGATGCGGTAGGCAACCAACGGTTCGGCCTCGCAGCCATCGACATTGGTGATCGCACCGCAGTGCATCACAAACGCCGGGCGTTCTTTTTGAATCACCGCTTCAATCGCTTCACGGCTATCGAGCGGCATCTCGGCAACATCAACACCGATGACGTTGAGGCCCAACTCTTTGGCCTGCACCATCAGCGTGCGGCCGAGTTGGCCCGCAGCGCCGGTGATCAGGAGATCGCAGTTACTCGTCACCAGCGAGTATCCTACTTGTCCACGCGGTTAGCACCGCCGTCACGCACCAGGGTCGCCGAGCGATATAGCGACTCGAACGTGCCGGCATCGGTCCACCAGCCTTCGAGCACTTCGCTGGTGAGGTTGCCGCGACGCACGTACTCGTTGTTCACATCCGTGATCTCAAGCTCGCCACGATCGGACGGCTTCAGGTCACGGCAGATCTTGAACACGTCGGCGTCGTACATGTAGATGCCGATCACCGCGAGATTGGTCTCGGGCTCCTTCGGCTTCTCGATGATCTTTTCTACCTTGCCATCGGCGGCGACCGTTGCGACGCCGAAGCGCTCGGGGTCGTGCACTTCCTTCAGCATGATCTTGGCACCACCACCTTGGGCGGCGAAGTCATCGGCAGCCTTCTTGATGTTGCCTTCGATGATGTTGTCACCGAGCACGACGCAGATGGAGTCGCCGTCGGCGAACTCTTCGGCGAGCTTCAGGGCGTCGGCGATGCCGCCTTCCCCTTCTTGGTAGGCGTAGCCGAGACGCTTCAAACCGAAGTCCGAACCGTTGCGCAGCAACTGCAGGAAGTGACCCGCATAGTTGCCACCGGTCACCACCATGATCTCCGTGATGCCAGCGTTCACCAAACACTGGATCGGGTAGTAGATCATCGGCTTGTCGTACACCGCGAGCAGGTGCTTGTTGGTGATCTTCGTCAATGGGTAGAGACGGCTACCCAGGCCACCAGCGAGTACAACACCTTTCATTACTGATTACTCCGATCCGAGCTGCGTGCGATACCACGCGAAAGTCCTCTGTAGACCTTCGGCGAATCCAACAGTCGGAGCGAAGCCGAACCGTTCTTTTGCCCGCGTAACGTCTGCCAACGAGTGGCGCACATCGCCGGTGCGCGGCGGCATTCGCTGCGGCTCCGGTATCACCTGATCCGGCAAGTGCTCGTGCGTGAACTTGCACAACAGCTCGTAGATGTCGAGAACCGTGCGCGAATCGCCATATGCGAGGTTCACGGTCTCGCAGCCAGCGCTGTCCGCATCGAGGCATTGCAGGACCCCAGTGACGAGATCTTCAACATAGGTGAAGTCGCGGCCTTGGCCGCCGTCCCCTTCGATACGCACTGGCTTGCCAAGAATTAACCCGCGGCAGAACGCGGCGATCACGCCCGAGTAGGGACTATCGGCAGGCTGACGCGGACCGAACACGTTGAAAAATCGCGTCACGACCACGTTCATGCCAAACACTCGCGCGTACGTGCGGCAGTAGAGTTCGCCGGATAACTTCGATGCGGAGTAGGGCGACAGCGGATCTTCGCGCAGTAGCTCGTGCTTCTTCTGGACGTCCTGGTTGCCGTAGGCCGAACTGCTGCCGGCGTAGACGACGCGGGCGCCACCGAGGTTGGCAGCTTGCAGCACGTTGGCCGTGCCAGTTGCGCACGCTTCGTGGGTGTCGAGAGGTCGTTCCAACGATCGTGCGACCGATGGCAGCGCGGCGAGGTGCACCACCTTGTTGACGCCATTCATCGCCTTCTCGACGTCGGCGTATTTAGCAACAGATCCTTCGACGAACGTGACGTCGAGCCCGGTCAGGTTCTCGCGAAACCCGGTGACCAAGTTATCGAGGACTACGACTTCGCGACCTTCGCGACACAACTTCTCGCAGACGTGCGAGCCGATAAAGCCCGCGCCGCCAGTAACCAAAACTCGATCCTTCAAGGAAGCCTCCTGGCGCTCTTCTCTTCGATATACCAACGGCAAAACTTCTTGACGCCTTCGGCCAGTGGCGTGGTGCAGCGATAGCCTAGTTCTTTCTCGGCAAGGCTTACGTCCGCATAGGTGATTGGCACGTCGCCGGGTTGATCCGGCTGCTTATCGAGAATGGCCGGTAGGTCGAGAGCCTTCTCAATGTGTCGCACCAACTCAGACAGCGACGTCGTCGCGGCACCGCCGAGGTTGTAAATCGCGTAGCCGTCGTCGCGATCCATCGCCGCGCGGACGCCTGACACGATGTCTTCGACGTAGGTGTAGTCGCGTCGCGAACTGCCATCGCCAAAGAACGGGATCTTCTGGCCGTCGGTGATCGCGCGGGCGAACATGTGGATCGCCATCTCCGGACGCTGCCGCGGCCCATACACCGTGAAGAACCTGAGGCACGTCATCGGGTTGCCGTGCAGGTGGTGCCACGTGTAGCACAGGACTTCGCCGGCCTTCTTGCTGGCCGCGTAAGGCGACACCGGACGATCGACCGCCTGTGTCTCCGAGAACGGCACGTCCTTGTTGCCGCCGTAGACCGACGAGCTACTGCCGAAAACGACGCGCACCGACTTGTCCGTGATTTGCTGCAGTAGGATCTGCGTGCCCTTCACGTTGACGTCCATGTAGCGCACCGGATCTTGCAGCGACGGGCGCACACCGGCGAGCGCGGCGAGATGCACAACGCATTCGACGCCCTCGACGGCGCGCTTGCAGGCAAGCTCGTCACGCAAGTCGCCTTCGAGGAACTCGAAGCGATCGCCGCCGAGTTCTTGCAACATTGCCAAGTTCCTCCGCTTGAGCGCCGGGTCGTAGAAGGGGTCGAGGCTGTCAAAGACACGTACGCGCCATCCCTCCGCCAGGAGTTTTTGCGACAGATGCGAGCCTATGAAGCCTGCGCCACCAGTTATCAATGCGAGTGTCATGGAGCAGAAAGGTGGCAAGTGTGGTACCGGATCGCAGGCCCCCATTGCAATGCGCAGGGCGGCGAAATACCTGGCTATCCCGGGTCAAACGGGATCAGTCGTAACGAAGCGGGTCGAAACGACTAGAATGCATGCCATGGCACACCCTTCGACCATCAAGTTCGCCGCCGTCTTCGCCCTGGTTGCGGGCGCCGCGTTGGCACAAAAGCCGGTCCTGCCACCCGTGGATCCGAACCTGCCAGCCCGCCTCAAGGAGCTGAGGGATCTGGTCAAGGACAAGGAGATGACCAGGGACTTCCAGGCGATTCATCTGATGCAGGTCCTTACTAAGGACCTCAGCAAGGTGAACCCGAAGGATAAAACCAAGATCGCGAAGGCGCTGGAAGGGGTCTTCAAGACCGGCAAGGTTCGCACAGGAGGAAAAGCAATTCTCTACCGCGAAACCAGCGATGCGTTGGTGAAGTTCGAGACCGACGGTGCCAAGCCGATCCTCAAGGCAGCCGAGCACAAGCGCTTCAAGGACGACATCAAGTTGCGCGCGCACATGTTGATGGCGCTGGGCAAGACCAAGGACGTCAAGCAGATCAGTTTCCTGTTGGAGGTGACCTCGCGGTCCCCCCACGATGAACTGCGGGCGGCGTCCGGCCAGGCGCTCAGCAACTTCGCGCACGCCAAGGACAAGATGCAGCGAGCGATCGTCAAAGAGATCATCAAGGCGTGGGGCTCGCTCGAGTCCAAGGCCAACCAGGCGGTGTCGAACGACCCCAACGGGCCGCAAAATTTCGGCCCGCAAAACGCCCGCCGCACGCTTCGTGTCGCGCAAGGCAAGTGGGTTGCGACACTGCAGAAGCTGACCGGCATCTCGCAGACCAAGTTCATGGACTGGCAGCGCTGGCAGAACAAGAACAAGGGCTGGAAGCCGCCGAAGTAGCGTCGACATTGCCCCCGGAATATTCTTGGGACGAGCTTCAACCATGCGATTGCTAACTGGCCCGTTGGGAGCTCTCGCCCGACCGCCCGTCTCGGGTAGACTGTTCGCGCGCGGTCACCCCGCTCGCACACGCAGCATGGTCCGAACCCAGATTCTAGTCGCCGGTCTTGCACTCTGCCTCAGCGGCGCCCTGGCGGCACAGGTCGGCAATGGCAGCAGCGAGCCTGCGCCACCGCAACCCACATCAACGTTGCTTGGCCGCCTGAAGTTCGGCCGTCTTGAGCTCGCCGTCGCGACCGAGCTGGTCGACGAATTGAAGCAACGTCGAATCAGCGCGCGGTTGCATGCGAGCAAGATTCTGCGCGACCACTATCTGCGTCATGAGAAGTCGTTCTTGAAGCTTTCGGTCAAGGTCATGGGCGACTTCGAGAAGCTCACCAAGAAGGCGCAGAAGACTTTGCTTGGCAAGAAGGGCCGCACTCGGGTTGATACGTTGCGCACCGAGTCGCTCACCGTTTCGCGCCGTTCCGATCTGAGCAAGCAACAGATCAAGAACGACGTTGATCCGCGTGTCGCCAACCTGCGCGAACTGCTTCTGCCGAGTGTGACGAACGTGTTGGTCAGGGATAAGAAGCTCGACGCCAAACTCACCGACTTGCGCAGCGCCCATGATTCGCTGCGCGACTGGCATGCAGTCTACGCATCGGTGTGCGAAGGCCTCGAACTGCACGAAGACGCGAGCAAACACTTCAGCAAGTATCCTCCACCGGAGCATCCCGGCGAGGCCAAGCGCATCGATGAGGCGATCTCGTTCGCGATGTTTGCCGGACTACCGATGAGTGGCTCCGATCGCAAGGCGCTCGATTCCAACGAAGCGATCCGCGAACGCACACCGCGCGAAGAGTATCTCGGCACATTGCGACTCAACGAGATCCGCTATTTGCTCGGACTGTCGTTAGTCGTGGTCGACGAAAAATTGTCCGACGCAGCGCGCGACCACTCCAAGGATATGGCCACGTTAGGGTTCTTTTCGCACACCTCACCGGTTGCCGGCAAGGAGCGCTTCAGCCAACGCGCATCGAACTTCGGCACCAGTGCCGGCGCGGAGAACATTGCCTCCGGGCAACGCACGGGTCATGGGGCGATTCGGGCTTGGTGGTATAGCCCAGGCCACCACCGCAACATGCTCGGCGGGCATCGACGCACGGGACTTGGCCAGCACCAGACGCTGTGGACGCAAATGTTCGGCGGCTAGGAGTCTAAGAGCCAGATTCCTGGGGCAGGTCGCCTCAGGCTCCAGCAATCTGGCTGCCGACGCGAACTGCTTACCGGCGCGAACAGGCCAAACAGGCTACAATTAGACGGCTCTGCCAACCCGCCGCGCCACCAACGTCCATGCAGTCCCGTCTCGTCCTTGCCAGCGCACTCTTCTGCGCCACCGCCACCGCTCAGTTGCAACCGATGTTTGCACCGGTGGAGAACCCGCAAACTGCCGAGAAGGTCATGCTCGGGAAGTTCCTGTTCTGGGATGAGCAGTTGTCGAGCGACAACTCGGTCGCCTGCGGCACGTGCCACCTGCCGGAGTTCGGCGGCGGCGACGGCCGCACGCCGCAAGCCGTCGCCCCCGGCATGGACCAGCTCTACGGCACCGACGACGACATTCATGGCTCAGCCGGGGTCGTGCGCCAAACCAGCAGCGGCGACTTCACGCCGTCCTCGACGTTCGGCCTGCGTCACCAGGTCACGGGCCGCACCTCACCAAGCAACCTCGGCGCGGGCCACCACGCCGATCTGTTTTGGGATCAGCGAGCTCGCGGCACGTTTATCGATCCCGAGACCGGCAACACGTTGATCCCGTTCAACGGCTCGCTCGAATCACAAGCCATCGGCCCGATCCTGAGCCCGGTCGAGATGGGCCGCATAGGCCGCACATGGAACGATGTGCGCCAGAAGCTGCAAAACGTCAAACCACTGAAGCTCGGCAGCAACCTGCCAGCGGGCATGATCGCGGCGCGACTCGTCAACCCGAGCTACCCCGACTTGTTCACTGCGGCGTTTGGCGACCCGACGATCAACGCCGCGCGCATCGCGTTCGCACTCGGCAGCTACCAGCGCACGCTCAACCCGGATCAAACTCCGTGGGACACGTTCATGGCCGGCAACCAGACGGCACTGACGCCATACGAACAGCAAGGTTGGTTGCTGTTCCAGAACGCCGGCCGCTGCATCTCCTGTCACTGGGAACCACTGTTTTCGGATGACTTGCCGCACAACCTCGGGCTGCGCCCCAGTAGTGAAGACATCGGTGCGTTTGTGACCACGGGCCTCTCGTTCGACATCGGCGGGTTCAAGACGCCGACGCTACGCAACGTTGGCTTGCGCACGCGCCTGTTCCACAACGGCCAGAGCCCGGCGCTCGATGACCCAGCGCAGTTGACCGACCCGGCCTCGACACTCAACGTCTACCTGCAAGGCGGTGGCGTCGACCTTAGCAACCTCGACCCGTTCATGCTGCCGCTGACACCGCTGCTGACGGCGGCTGACATCGAAGTCATCCAAGACTTCGTGGTGACCGCGTTGACCGATCCGCGCTGCGAGAATCGCTTGCCGCCCTTCGATCACCCCGACCTGCGCAGCGCCGTCATCGCGCCACCGCGCCAATATGGTCCGTCACTACCCGGCGCGAGTGAACCGTTCGTCATCGACTCGGCCCCGCCGTTCCCAGGCAACCTTGACTACCGACTTGGCATTGCCGGGGGCGATGGCGCCGGACTCGCACTGCTAACCTACGGGTTGCAATCGTTCGAACCCAACCTCAGCTTCGCCGGCCTGCCGTGGCACGTTGACGTGCTCGATTGGATTCCGTTTGCCTTGCAAGGCAGCCCCGGCTCGCCCGGATTCGCGACGCTGCACCTGCCGATTCCAAACGTGCCGGCATTGTCGATGTTCACGCTCTACTGGCAGGTGTTGGTCGACGACCCGCTCGCTCCGACCGGCATCGCGAGCAGTAAGGGATGGGAGCTCATCATCCAATAGCGGCCCGACAGCCGCCGAGAGGAAGACCCTAGCGCGGCAGCCAAAGCCGCTGCGCACGATTTGCTCGTAGCTATCGCTAGCTCTCGATCTTGCCGTTAACCAACCGCTGGATACCGCGCGGGTTTTCGTCGCGCAACTCGGCGGGCAACAGCTCCTGCGGCCAGTCCTGCCAACATGCAGGTCGCACCCATCGCTGAATCGATGTCGTGCCGACGGCCGAGAAGCGTGAATCGGAAGCAGCCGGGTAGGGGCCGCCGTGAACCATCGCCGGCGAAACCTCGACACCCGTTGGTACGCCGTTGGCGATGATCCGCCCGACCTTGCGACGCAAGGAATCGAGCACCGGCTGGTGCGTCATGAAGTCATCGCCGTCACCGTGCACCGTGGCCGTCAAATGGCCATCCAGCGCCTCGATGACCTGCGTCAACTCTTCCATCGTTCGGCAAGGCACCGTCAGCATCGCCGGTCCATAGATCTCCGAGCGCAGCCGTTCGTTGTTCAAAACGGCTTGGGGCGAAGCACGCAACAACGCCGGGCAGACTTCGGCAACGCCGGGCTCGGCGGACGCAGTCGCGCGCTCAACCTCAACCGGCAACGCACTGACGTCGGCGATCGCGCGTTCATAGCTGCTGCGAATGCTCGAGTGCACTGTCGGGCCCGATGGCGCACTGCACAGCCTCTCGCGCAGCGCGACCCGGAAGTTCTCGTCGCCTTCACCGTGCAACCACAGCACCAGGCCCGGACTCGTGCAAAACTGACCTTGCGCCAACAAGCACGACGCTGCGACCTGTTCGGCAATCTCGCTACCGCGGCGGGCGAGCGCGTTGGGCAACACCACCAACGGATTGGCTGAGCCCATCTCCGCAAACACGGGAATCGGTTCGGCGCGATCGGCAGCCTGATTAAACAGTGCTCGACCACCACCGTGCGAACCGGTGAAGCCAACGGCCTTGACCGCCGCGTTCTTTACCAACGCACCGCCAGTGTCTTGGGTGCGACCGTGCAGCAACGAGAACGTGCCGGCTGGCAAACCGAGAGCCTTGACCGCGTCGAAGACCACGCGGCCAACCATCTCAGTCGTGCCCGGGTGCGCCGGGTGGCCCTTGATGATGACTGGGCAACCCGCCGCAAACGCCGACGCGGTATCGCCACCAGCAACCGAGTAGGCCAACGGGAAGTTGCTCGCACCAAACACTACGACCGGTCCAAGCGGCACCGACATGCGGCGCAGGTCCGGCTTCGGCATTGGCGAACGAGTGGCATCGCCGTGGTCGATGCGCGCGTCAACCCACGAGCCATCTTCCAGTAGGGCAGCAAACTGCTGCAGCTGCATCACGGTGCGAGCGCGTTCACCTTCGACGCGGCCAGCGGGCAACGCCGTCTCTGCCTGCACGCACTTGACGAGCTCGTCGCCGAGTCCGACTAAGCCATCGGCGATTGCTCGCAGCAGGGCGGCGCGCTTCGCCGGATCCGTTGCGGCGAACGCCGGAGCCGCAGCCGCGGCAGCTTCGCAGGCGCGCGCTACTTGCTCGGGCGTCGCTTCGGCGTAGCCAGGCTCCAGGTTCTTGCCGGACACTGGATCCACACCATGAAAGACCTCACCGCCCGAAGCTTCGGCAGAACCGGCGATGAAGTGCATGCCTTGAAGCTCAGCCATCAGAGCACCTCCGAACCGCTGGGCGTCGTCATCGGGGGTAGAACGTGCGGGCAACTAGAGTTCGGCATGCGGCGCACAAGCGAACGCGTAGCCCGCCGCTGGTGCAAGCATTGCTCGGTCGTTACCGGGTAGCTTTCGCGAACTCGGCGACAGCGCCCGAGAGATCCACCAGTGCTTTGGCGAACTTCTGGTCGTCTGCCAGTCGATCTTCGCTCAGTAGCTCGCAATTCCGAGAAGACCTTGACCGGCAGCAGCTGCTGGGCGATCCGGAGAGTGGCCCTGGTCGGCCGGTCGCACCGCATTCTGGGCGGTCGCGGCCGCAGCCAAGCTCACACATGCCAATAAGGTCCAGTGAGCGCGAGTCATCGCGGCAATCACACCGTCATTATTGACGCTGGGAGTCGCCGTAACATCAGCGGCCGGTAAGCGGCATGTTTCTGCTGGCACGCGCGCCAGACATTCGCGATCGTGCAGGCATGGAGCATCGCCTCGCCCCGGTAGACGAGACCAAGATCGTCGAGAAGCTCGGGCTCAATACGACCCGCCGACACATCTTCCTGTGCTGCGATCAGCCGAAGCCAAAGTGCTGTGATCGCGAGCGCAGCCTGCGCGCGTGGAGCTTCCTGAAGGCGCGCCTCAAAGAGCTCGGGCTAGCCGAGAGCGGTGGCGTGCAGCGCAACAAGTCGCACTGCCTGCGAGTCTGCGGCAACGGCCCCATCGCGGTCGTGTATCCCGAAGGTGCTTGGTATCGCGGCTGTGACCCCGAAGTGCTCGAAGAGATCATCCAGAAGCATTTGATCGGTGGCGAGGTCGTCGCCGAACACTGCATCACGACGCACGCCCTGCCAACCACGGGTGACGACGCATGATTGCCGACTTCGCAGCAACGCCATGCAACCGCTGGCTCGGCTTCGAACTGATCGCTCGCAGTGACCAGCGCGTCGAGATCGCACAACCCGTGCGTGAAGAGATGCTGCAGGAAACCGGCGTGGTGCAAGGCGGCTTGCTCACCGCATTGGCGGACACTGCGGCCGTCTACTTGTTGTGGCCAGATCTCGGCTGCGCGCGGACCATGACTGGCACCACAGTCAGCATGCAGTTCCTGTCTGGCGCGATCGCTGGAGCGCAGCCATTGCGCGCGATTGCGGTGCCGTTGCGCGTTGGCCGAACCGTGGCAGTGTGCGAATGCTGCGTGCATCAAGGCGATCGCCTGGTCGCCAAAGGCACGTTCACTTTCTTGCTGCGCGATAAGCGATGACACCGCTGCTGATCGATGAGCCGGCCAACGGCGACGCGACCACGATCCTCTTGGCGCACGGTGCCGGCGCATCGATGGAACACGTTGGCATGCAATCGCTGACGGATGGTTTCGTGGCCCGCGGCTTCCGCGTCGTGCGGTTCGAGTTCCCGTTCATGCAGGCGCGTCGCGAAGGGCGGCGACCGGGACCAGACCGAATGGCCAAGTTGCAGGCGTGCTTTCACGAGGTGATTGCGAGCCAGGAAAGCCCTGTCGTGTTGGCGGGCCGGTCGATGGGCGGACGTGTTGCGACGATGATCGCCGACGAGGTCGAAGCGCGCGCGGTGATCGCGTTTGGCTATCCGTTCCACCCACCGCGCAAACCTGAGAACCTGCGCACCGCGCATCTCGAGAACTTGCAAACACCGACCCTGATCGTGCAAGGCGAGCGCGATCCATTTGGGACACCACTGGAAGTCGCAGGCTATGAACTTTCAGATCGCATCGAACTGCTATGGATTCCGGATGGCGACCATTCGATGACGCCTCGCAAGAAGAGTGGCTTCACCTACGAGCAGCATGTCGTAACGGCGCTCGACCGAGCGGCAATGTTCTTGGCTAAGCTGTAGGGTTTCAGGCCGGTTCACTCATGAGAACAGGGATCATTCTGCGCAAGGCTGGAGCAGTCCTGCTCATTTTTCTGATGACCTTCGTTGCCTGGACTCGCTGCGCACTCGTGTTCAAAGGGCTGCAAACACACACGTGGCATGAAACGACAGGCACCGTCACATCGACTTCGATTATCGACCTGCCGCCCCAGACCAAGCAGTATTAGAAGTCGGGGCGCCATGGAGCGCGTGGGCCATCTCTCTTGTGAGCCTGCTGATCGACATCCTCGGGGTTCACCAACTGCTGAAGCGTCCCGACGAATCTGATGGCGCGCAAGTTCTTGGAGCCACCGACTCCGCCGCCAATCCGCAGTCGTAACTAGCGGCCGTGCTGCTCTTCGCGATGGCGTCGTAAGGCATCGCCACCGAAGTCGTTCTCAAAGTCGCGCCAGCAAACGTGTACGTGGTTGGCGTCGTTCTGGGTGCAGTCGTATTCGACGGCGAAGTGATTACCGTGGATCCGATAGTAGTGCCCCTTGCCCATCTCCGTGCTGCCCGCCCACGCGAACGACATCTCCGCCAAACCACTGTTGCGAATGCGCGCAAGGTCTTGCTTGGCGACGTCCGGCCGCAGTACGTTCGCGTGCAGTTGCAGCAATCGCCACAACGCGTCTTGCTGCGCCTTGCTCATATCCGCCCACGCGAGGCCGCGTCGCTCCCCGAGCTCGGCGGGAGCCTTGCCGGGGCCGAGCAACACGTCAGGCGGCGCCGTGTCGGCGATGATCACCTTGGCACGTTGCTCGCCTTCGAACATGGCCAGTAACTCACGACCGAGCGCCTCTTCGTTGCGCAGCACAACTGGCCGCGCGAACTGCTCCGGCACAACATGCGGATTGGTGCCAAGGAATGTCGGCGTGTGGCCGACGAGCATGCCTTCGACGACGGCCATGCGCAGCGATACGTGGTGGCCCTGGTAGCGAACGACGAACGTGCCGCCTGGCTCAGGCGTGCCACAGACGAGCAGCGCGTAGCGACTGGGGTCGCGATGTGCGGCCGGCTTGTTCGGCTTCGATTCCATCTCGTGCAGCACGTTCTCCAAGTCGGCAATCGCCATAGCCTTGGCAAAGCCGGTGGCACTCAGCATCGTGCGCAGCACTTGGTGCGCCAACGCCTTCTGCTTGCCGGTGAGTGCCCCCATTTCCACGCCCGCGTAGCGGCCCGGAACAAAGTGCCAGTTGACGGCTTCCTTGTCGTTGAGCTCACGCAACGCAAGCAGGCGTTGCTTGTCATCCAAAGAGGACAGGAAGCCGCTGGTCGCCTCGGCCAACTCTGCACCCACCGACACAGCAGAACGCATGGTGCCACAGCTGGCTGCCAACAAGAGGACCAACGACGACGAGAGGTAGCGCATGATTCCTTCCGGGAGATTCATTCAGCAGCCCAAGATGTGAGTGGGCGTTGTGGACCTTGCATCACCAGCTGAGCTGGCGAAGTGCTTACTTGGTTCCTAGTGCAGCCGCGACCAACGCAGCCTGCTCTGCTTTGTGGCGTTGCAACGAGCCCGTTGCCGGACTCGCCGCGGCGCGCCGCGAGGAGTGGCTGTGCCAAGCCAAGCGATCGCGGACAAACTGCCACGACCCCATGTTCTGCGGCTCTTCCTGACACCAAACGAACTTCGCCTTTGAGTAGCGAGCCTGCAGGGCTGTGAGCATCGACTCGGGCCAAGGGTAGAGCAGTTCGCAACGCACGATCGCGATGCTGCGATCGTCGCCGCGCGCGGCCAGCAAGTCGTAGTAGACTTTGCCGGAGCAAACGACGACGCGCTTTACCTGAGCTGGCTTATCGATCGCCTCGTCATCGAGTACCGAGCGAAACGCGTGCTCGGTCAGGTCCGCCAGCGTCGCGCCGGCCATCCTCTGGCGCAGCAGACTCTTGGTCGTCATCACGATCAACGGCTTGCAGTCGGGATCGAGCGCCTGCGCGCGAAGCAGGTGGTGGTAGCTCGCGGCGCACGACGGCATCGCGACGCGCATGTTGTTCTCGGCACACAGTTGCAGGAAGCGCTCGAGGCGCGCCGAACTGTGTTCCGGACCTTGGCCGTCGTAGCCGTGCGGCAGCAGCAAGGCTACCGACGACTGCTGCTGCCACTTGGCCTCGCCAGCCGCCAAGAACTGGTCGATTTGGATCTGCGCACCGTTGACGAAGTCACCAAACTGTGCTTCCCACAACGTCAGGCCCGTGGGCGTAACGACGCTGTAGCCATATTCAAAGCCGAGCGCCGCTTCTTCGCTGAGCAGCGAGTCGACGACCACGTAGGGCGCCTGATCGTCGGTCAAGTGATTGAGCGGCACGAAGCGTCGGCCGTTGGCCGCGTCGTAGAGCGTCGAGTGGCGCTGGCTAAACGTTCCGCGACCACTGTCCTGTCCCGCCAACCGAACCGGCACGCCTGCTGTAACCAAGCTGGCGAACGCCAACGTCTCGGCAGTCGCGAAGTCGATCGGATCCTTGCCCTCGACCATGCCGGCGCGACGACCGAGCACCCCCTTGAGCTTTTGATGCGGCGTGAACTCATCCGGCCACGACAACAGGCTCGTGTTCCATTGCTGCAACTGCTCGGCAGTCGCGGCAGGAACGTTCGGCTGCCATTCCCTGTCGCCGGTATCTGGCGGCAACGAAACCTCGGGCGGCTCGGTGGCACGCACTTCATCCAGCGACTCCTTCAGTCGCGATTGCACCTTGTCGTCGTAGCTGGCGACCTCTTCGGCCGGCAGCACACCGGCGCGCACTAGATAATCCTGGTAGATCGAACGCACGGTTGGGTGCGCTTCGATAGCGCGGTAGAGCAGCGGTTGCGTGTAGCTCGGCTCGTCGCCTTCGTTGTGGCCGTGACGGCGGTAACACGTGATATCGAGCACGACATCGGTGTGGAACTGCGTGCGGTAGTCGAACGCGAGGCGAATCATGCGCACGGCCGCCAGCGGATCATCGCCGTTGACGTGAAAGATCGGCACCTGGATCGCCTTGGCGACATCTGTGCAGAACGGCGTGCTACGCGAATCCTTCGGCGACGTCGTGTAGCCAATCTGGTTGTTGACGACAATGTGCACTGTGCCACCTGTGCGATAGCCGTGAAGCTGCGACATCTGCAGTGTTTCGAATACGACGCCCTGGCCGGCAAACGCGGCGTCGCCGTGCACCAGAATCGGCATGACCTCATCCCAGATCTCATGGCCGGGAGCGTTCGGCGATTGTTCTTGTCGCGCGCGCGCCATGCCTTGCACGACTGGGTCAGCCGCCTCGAGGTGGCTCGGGTTACAGGCCAACTCGATCGCAACCGTGCGGCCTGATGCGGTCTGGTAATCGGCGCTAGCACCAAGGTGGTATTTCACGTCGCCAGAGCCCTGCGCCATTCCTGGATCAAGGTAGCCCTCGAACTCGCCGAAGATCTTGGTCAAAGGTTTGTGCATCACGTGCGCGAGCACATTCAAGCGGCCGCGGTGCGCCATGCCGATGACTGCACGCGACACGCCACCTTCGGCGGCGCGTTCGAGCAACGCATCGATGGTCGGCACGAGCGTCTCGCCACCTTCCAGCGAGAAGCGCTTGTGGCCGACGAAGCGCGTGTGCAAGAACTGCTCGAACGCCTCCGCTTCAACCAGCTTGTCGAGAATGCGCAGCTGTGCTTCCTTCGACAGCTCTTCCTCGTTGCGGTTGCCTTCCATGCGCTTGCGCAACCATTGGCGCTGGTCCTGGTCGGCGATGTGCATGTACTCCACGCCGATGTTGCGGCAGTAGGTTAGATGCAGCGTTTCTTGAATCTCACGGAGCGTCGCAAATGGCTTCGGGGTCACGCCGTTGGCGAAGAACGTGCGCTCCTTATCCCAGATCGTTAGGCCGTAGCTGGCCATATCGAGCTCCGGCAGATCCTTCGGCTCGAACGTTAACGGATCGAGCTTGGCGAGTACGTGGCCGCGCACGCGATAGCTGCGGATGTAGGTCATCAGACCAGCGGCGCGCTCAAGGTTCTCCGACTCGCGCAAGCTGGAGCCGAGCGGCGGGCGCCGGTCGACGCTGTTTTGCACCGGGCGATACGGCACCTTCATCGACGCGAAGATGTCCTCGTAGAAGTTCTCTTCGCCGAGCAGCAGCTTGTGGATCCAGTCGAGGAACTGACCCGACTCGGCACCTTGGATGACGCGGTGGTCATAGGTGCTGGTCAGCATCATCACCTGCGACACACCGAGCTCGGTGATCGTTTCGGCGGCTGCCCCCTGGAACGCTCCGGGAATGGTGATCGCGCCGGTGGCCATGATGAAGCTCTGCCCCACCATCAACCGCGGCAACGAACTGACCGTTCCAATCGTGCCCGGATTGGTCAGCGTGCAAGTCGTGCCGGCAAAGTCGGCCGGCGTCAGCTTGCCCTTGCGAGACTTCGCGATCTGTGCGTTGAAGCCCGCGAAGAACCCGGCGAAGTCGAGGGCCTGGCTGTCCTTGATGCTCGGCACCACCAAGCTGCGGCGACCATCCTTGCCCGGCAGGTCCACCGCGATGCCGATGTTGAGCGACTTGCCCATGCGACGGAACATCTTGCCGCCTTCCTCCACATACTGCGCCGCCATTGCCGGCACGCGCAGGATCGCTTGCACCATGGCCCAGCCAATTAAATGCGTGAAGCTGACCTTCGGCAGGTACTGACCAACCTGGTGGCGGTTGATTGAGTAGCGGTTCTCAATCATCACCTTGACCGGCATCTCACGCGCCGACGTCGCCGTCGGCACGGTCAAACTGGCGGCCATGTTGGTGACAATCTTGCGAGCAACTCCGACCAGCGGCGTCAGCTCATCGTTGATCTCGGCTGGCGTCGCTACGGGCGCCGGCTTGGCCTTGGCTACCGCGCGCAGCTCAGGTGCCAGCTCGGTCTCAAACCAGGTGCGCCACTCTTCCGGAACGGATTCCGGCGCTTCCAAGTAGTCGCCGTAGACCTTCTCCGCATACGCCGCGTTGAGGCCGAACACTTCTTCGAAATCGGGCTGATTCATGACGGTGATTGGCCACCGGCGAAATCATCGCCGTGGCGCGCGAGCAAGAGCCCGCAATGCAGAATGAACGCGCTGGTCTCGGCCCGAGCAGCGACACCGCGGGGCAGCACCGTCAAGAACGGCATTACCACGGAGCAAGGCACTGACTCGGTCGGATCCTGCGCTACTTCGGCGCCGCGCTACTGCGACACTTCAACGCTGCGCTACTTCTTCGACAACAGAAGAACCATGCGACGCCCTTCTTGGCGCACACCCGATTCGACCTTGGCGATGTCGGCGAGATGCTTGACGACTTCCCGGATGATTTTCTCACCGACATCACGGTGAGCCATCTGTCGGCCGCGGAACAAGCAGCAGATGAGCACCTTGTCGCCGCCTTCGAGGAACTCGCGCGCGTGCTTGACCTTGGTCTGCAAGTCGTGCTCGCCAGTGCCTGGTCGAACGCGAAGCTCTTTCACCTGAACTTGGTGCTGCTTGCGCCGACTTGCCTGTTCCTTCTTCTTCTCCTCGTACTTGAACTTGCCGAAGTCCATGATGCGGCACACGGGCGGCCGCTGGTTCGGTGCGATCTCTACGAGGTCGAGATTCTTCTTAACGGCGACGGCGAGAGCATCGGCCGTCTCCATGACGCCTAGCTGCTCGTTGTCTTCGTCGATGACGCGGACCTGACGGATACGAATCTGATGGTTGATTCGTGGGCCGCGATCCTGTGGCGGACGGCGACGGGGGTCCGGCTTACCGGCCATTTGGCCTCTTCAACTGCGACACGTAGTTACTGACTCCTGTTGGTTCAACTCTTGGAAATTCCCGGCTGACGCATCAGCGCCGTGCAAGCCGAGGGCAGGAAGGCTATTTGGCTTCCGGTCCCACCGCAACGGCGTATCGGCGCCACGAGCCCGGCGAATGAAGAAACGCACCCCAAGAATGCCGACTCGGTGGCACGCACACTGCCCAGGGCGCCGGACGTTGCATCGCAAAGCGGCGCGCTTCCTTCGGCCCAATGGACCCGCTAGCGAGGCTTGGGGGGCTGTTCCAGAAGATAGAACAGCAGATTGTCGGTGAAAATGGGGTTCTTGGTCAGCCCGATATGGTCATCCGGCAAGAAGGTTACGGCGGCCCAATCGACCGACGAATGCAGCCAGGACGGGCCATCATCGGGTGAGCGCAAATCGGCTAGCGCGCACCGCCGGGTCACGGTCGCATCGCCTGGCGCCCACAATTCGTCGGGGTCGAAGTTGGCCGCAAGCCGGTCGCCCTCAGCCCTCAGCTGCACGCGCTCCAGGGTTCGCTCGGAATCGGCGGCGAACAAGCGCACCTCAGCCGGGCAACCCGCGGCCGGCTCATCCAGCGAGCGATGGAATCGTCGGGCGCGTTGGAGATTGTTGGCGACGACTTCGCGAGCCTGCCGCCGACGCTCATCGCCATCGTCTACGTCCGGCAAGAACCAGCGCAGGTATTGCTGTGACTCCGGCGACAACAAACCCCACTGATTGTCATCCCAGGTCTGAACGTCAAACAAGTCGACGTCGAGCGGCTCGAAGTTCTCGTCAACCACCAGGCCCTCACCTCGCGGCAAGAGTTGGTAGATCGCCGGCATCGTCCCCAAGATTGCGGCATCAAACTTGGGGAGCACAAAGCCGCCTGGCGAGAACCCGCACAACATGTTCTTCAGCGCATCCATCGAGCCGAGACTCGGCGTGCCCACCAGCACCAGCCGATCAATGTTGTCGGCGCCCTGCCAGGTTACGGCCGGCTGGCTGCCGTCTTGCGGCAGCGGGTTCGCGCCGTAGCGCAGGTAGTAGCGCGCCAACAGCCCGCCCATCGAGTGCGCGACGACGTCAAAACGATAGCCCTCGCCCAGCCACGCTTGCGTTTCCGCCGCTTCATTGAGCGCGCCTGGCGAACCGTCCTTCTTGAGCTTCTCGATGCGCCGCCGCGCCCCGCGATCGACGCGCTTGCGCACTTCGTCGAGGTAGTCACCGAAGGCCACGGCGTTGGCAACGCAGTCGCGCCGCCAGTCGTAGAAAAACGTGAAGCAAGTGAAGTGATCCT
>JBNMND010000025.1:0-29955 GCA_051274975.1 Planctomycetota bacterium
GACATGACTCGGCCACTGAGTGTCCTGCATACGCTGCAAGTGGGAGATGGCAAGTCCGTGACCAAGGCTAGTGACTTCCCGCCGCAGCCATCGCTGCGCACGTTGTGCCAGACGATGCAGGATCGTGGCGATCCGAACTTGGCTGCAACCTGGATCCTTCCCCTCAAGTAATGAAACGGCGCTTGGACCTGTTCGTCTTCGATCTTGCGGGCACGACGGTCGTCGATGACGACCACGTGTTGCGCTCCTTCTTGCAGGCTGCCAGCGCGTTCGATCTACCGGTCACGCGTGAGGAATTGCAGTCGCGCATGGGCTGGCACAAGGTGAAGGTGTTCGCGAGCTTGCTGCGCGAACGCGGACGCGATCCGGAACCCGCCCCTGCGATGGCGGCCCAGTTCGAGGTGGAGTTTGCCGCGTTGGCTGCGAGCGAGCCGCTACGGCCAACGCTTGGCGCTCAGGAAACGTTGGCGGCTCTGGAGGCCGGTGGCGTGAAGGTCGCGTTCAACACCGGCTTCACCCGCAATACGGCGAACGTCGTGCTCGACGCGATGGGTTGGCAGGACCGCGTTAGCGTGGCGTCGGACGAAGTCACTGCGGGGCGGCCTGCTGCCGACCTGATTCAGAGTGCGATGGCGGCGTGCCAAGTTGACGATCCTGCGCGCGTTGGCGTCGCTGGTGATACGCCCGCTGACCTACTTGCTGGCAAGGCTGCTAACGCCGGCATGGTTGTAGGCCTTGGCTGTGGCACGCATTCGCTCGACGAGCTGCGGGAGCATCCACACACACACTTGCTTGACGACCTGACGACCTTGCCTTCGAAGGTGTTTGGCAATGACTGAACGACGTAGCGATGTGTTGATCGTCGGTGGTGGGGTGCTCGGACTGGGGCACGCCATCGCGGCCGTGCGCGCTGGCTTGCTCGTGACCCTGTGCGAACGCCACGCAGTCGCGCGCGGTGCGTCGGTGCGCAACTTCGGCATGGTGTGGCCGGTTGGTCAGCCACCAGGCGTTGACCAACAAACCGCCCTTCGCAGCCGCGACCTGTGGGCGCAAATCGCTGATGATGCCGGCTTTCGTTGTGCGGCCGTCGGCTCGCTGCACCTCGCCCATGCCGATGATGAGTGGCGCGTGCTCGAAGAGTTTGCGGCCACGTCGCCGTTGCTCGACCTGGAATTGCTGGCGCCTGAGGAGGTAGTGCAGCGCCAGCCGTGCATCGTGCCGCACGGGCTGCGAGGCGCGTTGTTTAGCCCGCACGAAGCCAACGTCGATCCGGGTGTGGCGATTGCCGCGATGCATGTCTGGTTGCGGCAGCAAGGCGTCGACGTGCGCGTCGGTTGCCCGGTTGTTCATGTCGAACCTGGCATGGCCCGTCTCGCCGACGGTTCTGTCGTGCAGTCGGACCGTGCCGTTATCTGCGCCGGCGACGACTTCGCCTCGCTGTTGCCAGACGCATTCGCCAACAGCGGCATGATTCGCTGCCAACTGCAGATGATGGCGCTCGGCCCGCAACCCGAAGGCTTCGTGCTCGGCCCGATGCTTGCCGCCGGCTTGACGCTGTCGCATTACGCAGGCTTCGCTGCGTGTCGATCGTTGCCCGCTTTGCGCGAACGTCTCGCCCGCGAGTTCGAACCGCTACTTGCGCGCGGTATCCACGTCATGGTGTCGCAAGGCGACGATGGTCGCTTGATCGTCGGTGACTCGCACGACTACCTGCCACCGTTCGCTCCGGGTCTCGATGCGACAACTGAACAGTTGATCCTCGACTACTTGGCACAGTTCTTTGCAGCCAAGAACGCGCAGGTTGCCCGCCGCTGGACCGGCACCTATGCGAAGTGTGGTAATGGTGCGTCAGTGTTCCGCGCCTCACCACTGCCAGGCATCGAAGTTATCACCGGCGTCGGCGGCTCCGGCATGACCCGCTCGCAAGCGTTGGGTGAGCAGACCGTCACCGCTTGGTAGTGCGCGCCGCTACGTCAGTTGGGTGCCGACCGCGCGAACTCGGTGACGTGGTCGAAGGCTTGCGCGCTTTCGAGTAGCAGGCTGTGGCCGGCGCCGGCGAAGCAATGGTGCTTCGCGTTGGGGATCATCGCGGCGGTGGCCACGACCTCGTGAGGCAGCGTCAGCGTGTCTTCGTCGCCGGCGAGGCAGAGGGTTGGCACGCTAACCTGCGGGCACAGCGCCTGGCCGTCGAACGACTGCAGCGCCCGCGCTTGCGTTTGCATGAAGGCACGCGACTCGGCGCTCGGCTTGGTGCTGCGGATGATGTCGTCGACGACGCCCGCCTTTTGGTTCAGGAAGGTTTCGCCGAACAAGAACGGGGCCGTCAGTTCGCCGAGGTGCTTGCCATCAATCTCCGTGCACAGCAGCTCGAACCAGCGGTAGACGCGCTTGCTACGTGCAGTTTGGATCGCCGAACTACACAGCATGACGAGCTTGTCGACGCAGTCGTTTTGCATCGATGCCGCACAGAGCGCGACCTTGCCGCCGAGAGATGTGCCGACCAGGGTGACCGGTTTGGGCAACGTCGCAGCGACCGCAAGCACGTCGTGCGCAGCTTGCGTGAAGTCGAAGATGCCGCCGGGCAACGGGCTCGATGGTTCGATGCCGACCGGGTCGATCGCAGCACAGGTGAACCCGTTGCGCATGAAGCGACGCGGCAGTGTGCCGAACAGGCGAGCGCCCGAACCGAGGCCGGGAATCAGCAGGATGCCGGGGCCGTCGCCGTCGCGAGAATGATGGATGCTGCGGCCTTGCCGCTCGACTACTGGCATGTGCTACTTCGGCGCTTTTGGAGCGCGTGACTTCGTGATGTAAGCCTGCTCAATCGCTGGCAGCATCGTCAATACCACATCGGCGACCTTGCGGATGCTTTCCGGATCCATGTTCTCAACGGTGTCATGCGGCGTGTGCCACGTCTTGTTGCTGTTGAGGTCGATCAGGTCGACCGCGGGGATGCCGACGTCGAGGAACGGCTTGTGATCGTCGGCTGCGGCTTCGGCTCGGTGGTCTTGGTAGAAGTGCTTTTGGTTGCCGGTGGCGACGGCCGCCGACCAACACAGCCTGCGCAGCAGTGTCGTCGAGTAGAGCTCTTCTTGGATGTGTAGGTGCTTGCTGCCAACCATGTCGAGCAACACCATCGCTTCGATGCGTTCCTCGCTGCCGAGTAGCAACGCATCTCGGTGTCGCTTGACGTAGCGCTTGCTGCCAAACAGCGCGCGCGCGGCTTCGTTCCAGTCCCAGTCGAGGCTCTCTTCGCCGTCGAAGAAGACCAAGTCGATGGTCGCCTCGTTGGCGCGCTGCTTCAGGATTGGCGCGAGTTCGAGCAGCAACGCGACGGCGCTGGCGCCATCGTTGGCGCCGACGAAGTGGAAGTTGTTCGCTTCGTTGGGGTGGCCGGTTGTGCACTTGGTGTCGTGGTGACACGCGAGCACGATGCGCTTCTTGCTCGTGCCGGGGATCGTTGCCGTGACGTTACTGAACGTGATCAGCTCCCTGCGATCGGTCCAGGTGTCGCGCTTGGTCTCGATGCCCGCCTTCTTCAGCTGTTGCTCGATGTAGGTCAGCTGCTTGGACCAGCCGGGCTGGCCGAAGTAGCGCGGTCCCATCGCGACCAGCGTTTGCACGTGCAGGAAGGCCTGGTCGCCGAAGTAGGCGGGCACCTTCTTGGGGTCCAGCGGGATCGTCTTGTTCTTATCGATCGACGGCTGGATGCGGACGAGATTCGGATCTTGTTTGAGCCGATTCGGATCCTGCCCGTTCTGATCTGGCTGGTTCGCAATCGCGGCGCCAATGCAGGCGCCGAGGCCGCCGATGGTGAGTAACAGGACGATAGACCAGCGCATCATTTGCCTCCTACTCACTTGCCCTTTTTCTTGGTGACGAAGGCATCGAGTGCGGGCATCGCCTTCATCACTAGGTTGCCGGCGAATGCGAGCGAATCGCTATCCATCGCGGCGCGGTTGTCGTGCTCAGTGTGCCACCATTGCACGAAGCGGTCACCAGTCGATACCTGACCAGGGACGCGTTGCGAGAAGTCGATCAGCAGCGCGGTGGGGATGCCGTAGTTACTAAAATTCAGGTGGTCGTCTTTGGTGCCCCACTTGTTTATTCCGCGGCGCTGGTATTCCGCCTTCTCGCCAGCGGTCGGGAACTCATACATGCGCTTGCTTTCCCCCATGTCTTTGGCCGCCGTGCCGAAGATCTCGAGCAAGCTGCCCACCGAGTTGCCGTCTTCGTCGATTTTCATATCCTTGCTACCGATGAGGTCCAGCAGCACGAACGCCTTCAGGCGATCCATCGTACCGTTCTTCTTCATCCACTTGGCGAACATGTCACTGCCAAGCAGCGCACGGTCGTCGTTCCAGGTCCAATCGATCGACTCTTCGGCGTCGATCCAGTAGAGCCAGACGTTGCACTTCGTCTTTTGCTTCGCGTTCTGTAATGAGCGCGCCAATTCGATCAAGACCGCCGGAGCACCCGTGCCGTCAATCGCCCCGACGAACGGGATGTTGTGCGCTGTATCACTGTGGCCGTCAGCAAGTTTCGTGTCGTAGTGCGCGGCGATCATCAGGATCGGGCCGTTCTCCGGATCTTCGCCATCGATCTGGCAGTAGAGGTTCCGGATGGTCTTCTTCTCCTTCGCGTGTTCCGCTTCTTGGCGCTCGGCTTTTAGGCCGTCGATCTTGTCGATCTCTGCGCAGATGTAGTCGGCGGCTTTCGCAAGGTTATCCGATCCGAACGGACGCGGGCCAAGCTTCAGCATCGCGTCGACGTGCGCCATCGCGGCGCTGCCGCTGACGGGACCACTCGAACCACAACTGGTTACGGAAAGAGCGAGGACCAGGGAGAGAGCCGCCAACAAGGCGAGTGTGGGGCGGGTCTTCTTGCGAACAGAGCCTGATTGCATGGCCGCAGGTTAGCACTTGAGAGGCAAATCGTTCATGTCGGGTGTAGGAACCGCCGATACGATGGCTAGTTCCTCTATGGAGCATGGGACTTCTGACCCAAAGGTGGCAAGGCATGAGCGATCTCGACATCACGCAGCTGATTCATGAATCCCTCGACCTGAAGCAATACCAGGAAGAGCACTGGTCAGGTTCGTTCCAGGACTACCTCAACATGGTCCAGGCGAATCCGTTGCTCATTCGAACGTCGCACCAACGCGTCTTCGACATGGTCCTGAGCTACGGCATCGAGGAAATCGAAGTCGACAAGGCGAAGGTCCCGCACTACCCGTTCTTCACGGACCCGCTCGATGACGGCAAGGACGGCATCTTTGGGTTGGAGCGATCGCTTCACGACCTGATGGCGATGCTGAAGGCGGCGGCGCACGGCTACGGGCCAGAGCGACGCGTCTTGCTTTTGCACGGTCCGGTTGGCTCGTCGAAGTCGACCATCGTGCGCTTGCTCAAGAAGGGACTCGAGCACTACTCACGCACCGATGAAGGCGCGCTCTACACATTCTCGTGGGACATCGATGGCGAAATTGTGCAGTCGCCGATGAACGAAGAGCCGTTGCTGCTGCTGCCGCCCGATGTGCGCAAGAAGGTGCTCGCCGGCCTGCAGAAGAAGGGCGCCACTCCCTACAAACTGCGTCAAGACTTCGACCTTTCGCCGGTTTCGCGGTTCTACTGCGAGATGCTGCTGAAGCGTTACGATGGCGACTACGCGAAGGTGTTTGACCACGTCAAGGTGCACCGTCTACTGATCAGCGAGAAGGATCGCATCGGCATCGGAACCTTCATGCCGAAGGACGAGAAGAACCAAGACTCGACCGAGCTGACCGGCGACATCAACTACCGCCGCATTGCCGAACTCGGCACGGACAGCGATCCGCGTGCGTTCAACTTCGATGGTGAGTTCTGCGTCGCCAATCGCGGCGTGATTGAGTTCGTCGAAGTGCTCAAACTCGACGTGGCGTTCCTCTACGACCTGTTGACGGCCAGCCAGGAGCACAAGATCAAGCCGAAGAAGTTCGCCCAGACGGACATCGACGAAGTGATCATCGGCCACACCAACGAACCCGAATACAACCGTCTGCAGTCCAATGAGCTGATGGAGGCGTTCCGCGACCGGACCATCAAGATCGATATCCCGTACAACTTGCGTCTCAGCAACGAGGTCAAGATCTACGAGAAAGACTTCGGCAGGAAGCAGGTGCCGGGCAAGCACATCGCTCCGCACACCCTTGAGATCGCTGCCATGTGGGCGATCCTGACGCGACTCGAAGAGCCCAAAAAGGCCAACCTGTCGCTGCTGCAAAAGCTGAAGCTCTACAACGGCAAGGCGATCGCTGGCTACACCCGCGAGAACATCCGCGAGCTGCGCGACGAAGCACCGCGCGAGGGCATGATTGGCATCTCGCCGCGCTACATCCAGGACAAGATGTCCAACGTGTTGGTGCGCGACATGCCATGCATCAACCCGTTCATGGTCATGAACGAGCTCGAAGAAGGGCTCGATCATCACAGCTTGATCTCGGACCCTGAGACCAAGAAGCACTACAAGGATCTGCTGATCGTCGTCCGCGAGGAATACGAAGAGATCATCAAGAACGAGGTGCAGCGTGCGATCTCGGCCGACGAGGAAGCGATTGCGCGGCTGTGCGGCAACTACATCGACAACGTCAAGGCCTACACGCAGAACGAGAAGGTCAAGAACGCCTACACGGGTCGCGATGACGAACCGGACGAGCGCTTGATGCGTTCGATCGAGGAGAAGATCGAGATCCCGGATTCGCGCAAGGATGACTTCCGCCGCGAGATCATGAACTACATCGGGGCGCTGGCGATCGAGGGCAAGTCGTTCGACTACAAGACCAACGAGCGGCTGTTCCGCGCCCTCGAGTTGAAGCTGTTCGAAGACCAGAAGGACTCGATCAAGCTGACCAGCCTGGTGTCGACCGTTGTCGACAAGGACACGCAAGAGAAGATCGAGATCGTCAAGGGCCGCCTGATGAAGGACTTTGGCTACGACGAGATCAGTGCGACCGACGTGCTCAACTACGTCGCATCGATCTTCGCCCGAGGTGACACCAAGGACGAGTAATCGTGGCTGTACGTAGAATCGACCAAGACCACACGCGGTTCCGTCACATTGTGAAGGGCCGCATCAAACGCGACCTGAAAAAGTACGTCAGCTCCGGCGAGCTGATTGGCAAGCAGGGCAAGCGCTTCGTGTCGATCCCGTTGCCGTCGATCAACCTGCCGCGGTTTCGCTTCGGCAAGAATGAGGACGGTGGGGTTGGGCAAGGTGAAGGCGAAGAGGGCCAGCCGACGCCTTCGCAGCCGGGTGACGAGCCTGGCCAGGGACAGGCGGGGGAGAACAGTGGCGAGCACTCGATCGAAGTCGATGTGCCGCTCGAAGACCTCGCGCAGATCCTCGGCGAAGAACTCGAACTTCCGAACATCGAACCGCGCGGCAACAAGAATCTGCAAACGCAGGCTGGTCGCTACACCGGCATTTCGCGGGTCGGCCCGATGTCGTTGCGTCACTTCAAGCGCACGTTCAAGGAAGCGCTGAAGCGGCAGATCGCCTCGGGCACCTACGATCCGGACAACCCGGTGATCGTGCCGATCAAGGAGGACCTGCGGTTCCGCGCGTTGCAGTCGCGCAAGCAACCCGAAGCCAGTGCCGTCGTCATCTACATGATGGACGTGTCAGGCTCGATGGGGCGCGAGCAGAAGGAGACCGTTCGCATCGAAGCCTTCTGGATCGATACCTGGCTACGCCATCAATACAAGAATCTCGAAGTGCGCTACATCGTGCACGACGCAACGGCTACTGAGGTCGACCAACACACGTTCTTCCACTTGCGCGAGAGCGGTGGCACCAAGATCAGTTCGGCGTATGAACTCGCGTTGCAGATCATTCGCGACAAGTACCCGCCGTCGGAATGGAACATCTATCCGTTCCACTTCAGCGATGGCGACAACTGGAGCACGCGCGATACCGAGCATTGCCTCGGCTTGCTCAAGGACAGCCTGTTGCCGATGTGCAATCAGTTCTGCTACGGCCAGGTGAAGAGCTCCTACGGTAGCGGCCAGTTCAAGAAGGACCTCGATGGGGCGTTCCGCGGCGACGAGAAGGTCGTGACGACGGACATTCTCGACCGCGATGGCATCTTACCCTCGATCAAGTCGTTCCTCGGTAAGGGTCGTTAGCAACTGAGCGTGCAATGCCTGTCGTTGGTGGGCCCACTAGCAGGGGGCTTCGTCTGCCATGCTCTGGCTCTCGTCAGAGGGAACCATGACTCTAAGCCACTCTCTAATCGCGTTTGCGATCGCCGGCAGCATATCTACGGGAGAGGGTCTCTCCGGATGTCACGCCAGAGCACGGCGTCTCTCGCTACGAACTTGACCGAACCCCAGGGTCGGTGTGGTCAGTTACCAACGTTCTAACCCACATCCAAATGAGTGGCTTGCGTTGTTCGCCTGAGCGCCTCAAGGACTTCTGTATTCGCGGTGTCCGATCGGGTCGGATGATGGCGCTGCGGTGGCTAGCGAAGGCCGCGATTCCACCTTAGTCTTGAGACGGAAGTGCCGATGATACTGGTGTTCCACGATAGGCAGACATGGGCAACTTAACCCCCGAACTGGCGGCCCTTCGCGATGAGACACGTGATCTCGCGAAGAGCTACGGCCTTGACTTCTACGAAGTCATCTTCGAACTCGTCGACCACGACGAGCTCAACATGGTTGCCAGTTACGGCGGCTTTCCGGTGCGTTACCCGCACTGGCGGTGGGGCATGGAATACGAGCAGCTCACGAAGAGCTATCAGTATGGCCTGTCGAAGATCTACGAACTCGTCATCAACAACGACCCCTGCTACGCCTACTTGATGCGCAGCAATGCGCTGACCGAGCAGAAGCTCGTGATGGCGCATGTCTACGGCCACTGCGACTTCTTTAAGAACAACGCGTGGTTCGCGCACACGTCGCGAAAGATGATGGACGTGTTGGCCAACCATGGCTCGCGCATTCGTCGCTACATGGATCGCCACGGCCAAAGCGTTGTCGAGGACTTTATCGATGTCGTGCAGTCGCTCGACAACCTGATTGATCCCTACTCGCCCTACATCGATCGCGGTACTGATGCGCGTTCGGAAGCCAAAGAGCGAGCCGCTGCCAGCAACCTTGAGGTGCAGAAGATTGCAGCCAAGGACTACATGGATCGCTACATCAACCCGCCCGAGTTTCTGCAGGCGGAGAAGGAACGCATGGAGCAGCGCCAAACGCAGGCGCACAAGTTTCCGGCGAGGCCAGCGCGCGACGTGCTGAAGTTCTTGTGCGACAACGCGCCGCTCGAGACCTGGCAGCAGGACGTGCTAGCGATGTTGCGCGAGGAGGCCTACTACTTCGCGCCGCAGGGTATGACCAAGATCATGAACGAGGGTTGGGCCGTCTACTGGCACTCGATGATGATGACTCGTCACCTGTGCGAGGCGAGCGAGATCGTGCAATACTGCGATACGCACAGCGGCACGCTGGCGACGCGGCCTGGTCAAATCAATCCCTACAAAATGGGCGTCGAGTTGTTCCGCGATATCGAAGAGCGGTGGAACAAGGGCCGCTTTGGTGCGGACTACATGCGGTGCGACGACCCGGAGACGCGTCGCAAGTGGGATACCGGTGCCGGTGAAGGTCGCAAGAAGGTCTTCGATGTGCGCCGCATCTACAACGACGTGACGTTCATCGATGAGTTCATTACCCCGGAGTTTGCCGAAGACCAGAAGATGTTCGTCTACGGCCAGGATCGTCAGACTGGTGAATACGTGATCGTCGATCGCGACTACACCAAGGTGAAGACCCAGCTGCTGGAGGCGTTGACGAACTTCGGCAATCCGATCATCAACGTCGTCGACGGAAATTTCGAAAACCGAGGCGAGCTCTTCCTCGTGCACGAATGGGTGGGCGGCGACCTGCAGGTAGACCAGGCCCAGTTGACGCTGCAATCGCTGTTCGCGATGTGGAAGCGGCCGGTGCACATCCAGACGATGGTCGATGGCAAGGGACGCATCCTGAGCTACGACGGCAAAGAAGCGACCAGCAAGGAGATAGAGACCGACGATCCTGCGACTGGCCGCGTCGGTTCTGGTGCTGAGGAGTAGAGGCGCGTTGGTTGCGCCGTATGCTTTGGATCTCTAACCGGGTCCCTGCTTCGCCATCGGATGGCTTCTTCGCGCGACCCGCTTGAGTTGAGACGAAGCGGCTACCCGCTTCGCCACTGGATGGCTTCTTTGCGCGACCCGTTTGCGCAGAGGCCAAAGCGGGTCCATGAGCAAACTATCCGATGATAAGGCGGCTGGCACCGAACAACCGGCTCTGCCAACCCTGCCCACACCGACCATCGAACGCATCTGGCTGTGCTATCTCGGTTGTGTGACCATCGTGGCGCTGTGCACCGATGGCGCTGGCATGGCCCAGCACGACCCGGTGATGTTCTTGCTCGTGCAGGTTCCCGTCTTGCTCGCTGTGTTAGTTAGTTACTGGCTAGCAATCAGGCGATCTCACGATGCGCCGCGCTACCTCCGCGCGGGTCTGGCCGTGATCGGCCTGCCGTTGGTGTTCTCGGCTTTGTGCTGGTTGTTGCCGTCCGTGCATCCCGAACCCTACGAATACGTTTGGCTCGACATCGATCGATGGTTGTTCGGTAACGACATCTCGCGCTACTCCGACAATATGGCGCCTGTGTTGGTTGAAGTGCTGCAGCTCGACTACGCCGCGTTCTACGTGCTGTGCATCGCGTCGGCATTATTGGTCGGAATGAGCAGCGGCCGCCATGCCTTTGATCGCGCCGTGTTATTGATCGTCGGCGGCTTCCTGAGCAGCTATCTGGGCTACCTGTTGGTGCCAACGATCGCCCCCAAGCTCGTGCTCGAACATCCGCACGAAGTAACTGGTCTCTGGTTTGCGCAGCCCGTTCGCGAGTCCATCGACGCGATGGAAGCGAACCACTGGGATTGCTTCCCCAGTGGCCATACGCTGTTGGCGCTAACCAACCTGATCATGCTGTGGCGCTGGGCGCGTCGTTGGTTCTGGATCCTATTGCTGCCGAGCATCGCCCTGATCCTCAGCACGATGCTACTGCGCTACCACTGGGCGTCGGACGTCGTAGTCGGTGCCCTGTGGGCGTGGCCTTGCGCACGACTATGCGATTGGCTCGCGGACCGCGACGGCTGGCCCGCAGCGAACCCCACCTAGCTCAGCTTCGTAAGCAAATTGCTGGCTAAGGCAGCTCTGCTCTCGCCGGTAGCTGCTAGGCGAGGATGAAGTACGTGCCGTCGGGCGATTGCACCAACGGGTCGTGCTGCAGCAGTTCGGCAAGGCAATGCGTGAACTCGGCAAGGTCGGGGCGGGCGCGCACGACGTCTTGAATCGTGACCGCCTCGCCAGCGGCGCGCAGGGCCTGGCGTGCGGAGCGCGTCAGGATCGATGGCAACGACAAATCCTTCAATGCGACAATGCCCGGTGAGAGGATCTCGAACGGACCGTTGCGACGCAGCAGGTCAGCTAGCAAGCGTGGTGTGAGCCAGTGACCGCCGAGGTCGGTGCCGTTGACTGCGGTGTGCAGGGCGTCGAGCTGGGCGTAGCCGGTACGCTTCTGCAGGTGCTCAAGCACCAGTTTGATCAAGCGCTGCATGCGCTCTTCGCAGAACGGGTAGTTCGTCAGCGTGTCGACGCGATCGTCAGTGACTTGTACGAACGCTCGGTTGTGGTCGAGCAGGCGCAAGATCAGGCGGCGCTGTGCTTCCGGTTGGTTGCTGATGAACAGGCTTTTGACGACATCCCCGGCAGCGCGCCGGAACGCGCGGTGCAACCTGCGCATGACCGAGGACTGTGTCTGGCCCTTGCTGCATGCTTCGCCGCGGCCCAGGAGCCGCACGCGTGGATCGCTGGCGAGTTGGTCGAGCACCAGCCATGCGGTTTGCTCGCCGTGTTCTTCTTGCACCAGGGCAAGCACATCCTGGCGGCTTTCGGCGGTGCTGATGCGACGTGCGACTTGATCGACGAGCTCGCCGCATTCGGCCAGGGCCTGGTCGTGCCATTGGCGCAGCGACCAAGTGTCGTGGGCGATCCGCACAAACGCATTACTCGAAGAGAGGTGGCGCAGCAGTCGTTGTTCGGATGCGAACCGGTATCGTTCACGATACGCAAACACGAGGTCGATGAGCGTGGTCGGTTGGCCGATCTCAGTCAGCATCTCGGCCAGACGTGCGGCTGGTGTGCGCGGGTCTGGCACCGCGACTTCGCCTAGCCCATCGTCAAGCTCGACGGCGATGCGCAATTCGGAACGCAGCACGTGAATCAAAACGCCGCGGGGCACTTCGCATTCACGATCGCTGAGTTGAATCAGCAGCGTGTCAACCGGCAGCGGCAGGCGGTGCTGGGGCACTAGTTGCGGCAAGGTGCGCACGAGGTTGCGGAACACGCTAGGTGCGACGCCGTGCAGCGCCGAACGATGCATGTGGCAGCGGTGCGGTAAGCAGAATGCCAGCAGTCGCAGGCCGAGTTCCGGATCGTCGCAGCCCTCGGCGACGATCGAAGCGACCGAGCCGGCCGCGGCATGGTCCGGATATAGTACGCCATCAAAGGCATCGAACTCACGTTCAAGCTCGTCATGCATGCGCCGCATCAGCCCCGAGCTGTGTTCCATCAGCGTCGTGCGGATGTGATGCAGGCTTTCGTCGAGCTGGGATTTGCCTAGCAGTTGTAGCAGTGCTGGGCGAGCCTGAATTGGTTCCTCGATGCCGATGGCCGCGATCATGAGGCGCCTGCCGGTATCATCGAGTGGACCGAGCAACTGGGCGCGCAGGGTCGGCCAGTCGTTGCTGGTGCTCTGGTCGAACTGGCGCAGGCCATCGGCAAGGGCTCGTCGCAATGCGGCCTGCAAGATGGCTTCTTCTTCTGGCGTGATTGCGCCGCCTTCGCGCAGGGCATCCGACGACAGTTCCAGTGCATCGCCAACCGTGAACAGGCTGCGCGCCGCCAACCCGTCGGTCAGGTTCTCGCCGAGGCGCAAACGAGTCAACGGTAGCTCCCACAGAACGGTCGGCAGCAGGCGTTGTGCTGCTGATCGCGCTTCTACAGAGCTGGCCGACGTCTCATTCATCGCAGGGGCTGGATGTTCCGGAACGTGGGGCGACGATTCTGTCGCGCGATCGCCAGCTGCAAGACGGCTGATGGCACCATCGGCGATAGCGATGCCGATGTTACGCCGGCGGCGAGCAAGCCTTCGCACAAGTGCATCTGCACCTGTGGATGGTTCGGGCGTTGCAGCAGGTTGGTCATTGCGGCGAGCGCTGTGGCGGGCGGTAGCTCGGTGAGCAATGCAGCCGCGCGCAAGTTCGAACGGCGTGAGTTGCCAACGAACGCCGGCATGCGCTCCGCGACCAGTTGGGTCGGGCAGCGCTTCAGTGCATTGCGCAGCAGCAGCGCCTGATCTTCGCGCACGGCTTCGAGGTAGACCGGCATGACCGAGTCGACCATGTTGGCGTCGCCTAGTCGCACCGCGACATCGGCGAGCGCTGCTGTGCGAGTCCAGCCGCGCTGCACAGATTGCAGCAGCGAACTGACGATGGCACTGCGCTCGAGAGGAGTCAGCGAGAGGTTTGGCAAGGTGGCGAGGGCAAGCGCTGCATCGTCGGCAATGCGAGGTTCGACGTGATTGACACTGGCAGCCAGAAGGTGGCCGGTAGCGTTCGTTGTCGGCGCCGCTAGCAGCGCTTGCACGTGGCTGAGTATGTCAGGTGTTACTGCCAAGACGCCGCGTCCGCCGCCGAGCGTGTGCACGGTCGGGCCGAGGCGCTTCAGGAACAGGATGCGGGTATCGCCAACGGTCAGCGCGAACAGGCTCCGGCCGCAGCACTTGCCAGCCGGTTCGGTCAGCGTGAACGAGACGCCGATCTGGCCCTTGAGAACCTGGTTCGGCTGCAGCGTCAGTTGGTGAAGCTGCGCCGTCGGATGCGCTGAGCTTTGCACCGTGGCGCGCACGATGACGTCGGCCTTCTGGCACAAACGTGCGATCGTGGATGCTTGGTCTTGAGCTGCGGCAATCGTCGGCAGCAAGAATGCGAGCAGGCTCGCCTTTCGGGTGAGATGCATCATCGCAGCAGAATCCTCATGCGAAGGTAAGCGAGGTCGATGTCGCGGAACTGGTAGTCGAGCGACGTCATGGCTTCGTAGCCGACTGACGGCGCCATGACCTCGGCGGCGCTCGCGTAGGTGTCGTGCAGCGAAGAATCGCCGAACAGGCCGTTGGGCATCGCGCCGGGTGCCACGAGTCCGACCGAGTGGCCGACTTCGTGTGCCAGGATGACGCCTATGACCGAAGCCCAGTCGTCGGCCGCGGACATGATGGAGTTCCACCTTGCCCGTTGGGGCGATGTGGCGTTGTCGTAGTCGAACGATGCGGTCAATACGGCTGCGTCGAGCGGGTTGGTGCCTGCTGGCGTGCCGCCCATGTCCGCGCAGATCGGCAGGAACTTGCTGGCGAACTGTGTTTGGAACGATGGATAAACCTGTTCGTGAATATCGGTTTGGTAGAGCCACATCTCGGCCGGAAACACGCCAAGTCCTGGTGATGTTGCCGTGTTGCGTTCGGCTGGGTTGCCGTTGCGGTAGTCGTAGTAGGCGCGGCCGAGCACGCCGGTGCTCTCCGAACCGTAGGCGCGCGTGCGGTCGCCTTCGGGATCTAGGCCACCGAGTCCAATCTGCATGTGCGGCAGCAGGATTGGCTCGCGCGTCGAGAAGCGAAGCTGGATCGAGCCACTATCGAGAGGCTCGCCGCGAGAACCGCGATGGTAGGTGTGGTTCGCCTTGGCGAGGATGCCGTCGAGCAGCACCTTCTGCATGTAGGCGTTAGTACCGCTGGCATCGCCGGCGGTGTTGAAACCGAGGCGCAGCATGTCGTCAGCGAAGTCGGGCGTGCCGTTGCCATCGCGGTCGAGGTCCGTGCGCACCCAAACAACCTGCGTGCGTTCGAACGGCATCGAGCCGCCGTTCGGATTGTCAACTTCGAACGGAATGACGTTGGACTTGCCGCGGTTGCCGCTCAGGTCCGTGGCCCAAACCGTCATCGTCCACATGCCAGTCGACAACGAATCATCCTCGGGCACTTCGATTTGCACGTTGTTGTAGCCAATGGTCGCAGTCGCGAGCAGGCTCTCAGCGCTTGGCCCGAAGCCGCCTGAGAGTTCGACTTCAATCGATCCCATGTCGACCCACTGGCTGGAAGAGTCCGTGGTGGCTACGTCGATGGTGAAACCGGTCGGTGGCAGCACCAGTCCATCGCGCCGAGCGCTCGGAATGCCATTGATCGACGCGGTGACCGTCGGCGCAATGCCGTCGATGCTTTGCCCAGTGCGGAAGCGCGACAGGCGGTCACTGTCGAACCAATTGCCGGTCGTGCGACGGGCCCCGTTGTTGCCGCTGACAATCCGGACACGGTAGTAGGCGTTCGGGATCAGGTTGGTGGTCGGTTCGAACGTGACTACTCGGTTGTCGACGCTGAGTGTGCGCGTGCCGCTGATTGGGCTGCCGAAGTCATCCGTGATCAAGATCGTTGCTGTTGTCAGCGTGGCCTCATCCATCGGAGCGTCGAAGACGATGCTGATGCGCGAACCCGTTGCGATGGCGACGGCGCCGTCCGGCGGCAGAATCATCGCTTCCGGCAGTTCGGAATCCGCGGAGGTCGTGAACGATAGCGTTGCGTCGGTGGCAAGAGCGTTGCCGGCGAGGTCTCGGACACCGTCTTGGCCGCCGAGCAAGGTCAGCGTGCAAAGGGTGTCGACTGGCAGCGTCAGGATCGGGGTGACCCGCACGGTGTTGGGAGAGATCAGTTCGATCACTGACGGCCACGTCTCGCCATTGACGGACAGTTCGACCGTGGTGTCGGTGACGCGCAGCAGGTCGATATCTTCGTTGATTGTTACTTCCGCCACGAGCACACCGGGCACGCGCGTTTCTCCAGCTGTGGGAGAGCTCGAATCGACCACCGGTGATCGGTCGTCGGTGCCGGTCGTGAAGGTCAGCGCTTGGGTTGTAACTAGGCCATTGCCACTGACATCAGTGGCGGCGGCAGCGCCGAGCATGAACGCCAGCGTGTAGGAGCGGTTTTCCTGCAGAGTGACTAACGGCCTGATTCGCAGCGTGCGTTGGTCGAGCGTCGCATCGATCGCGAACGGAAGGATGCTGCCGTATTCGTCTTGGAATAGCAGGGACACCGCTTCGACGGTCGCCGGGTCCATCGACTCACTGAACGTGAAGGTCGGTTGTAGTTTCGCCGACATGTCTGTCGCGTTGAGTAGTGGCCAACTGTCGATGACCGAAGGTTGTTGCGCGTCGGACATCGTGCGGAAACTGGACTGATACTGCGCTATGAGCGAGTTGCCCGCGCGGTCGCCGAGCGCCGTGGTTGCTACGATGAAGAACTGTCGGTCACCTGGCAGGTCCGCGTATGGGGCGATCACGATCGTCTGACCAGCTGTCGTGCACTCGCATGCGTAGCGCCCGCCGAACACATCGCGCAGGTAGAGCGTCGAGTCGGTGATCGATTCAGGGGCGATCGCTTCGTCGAAGCTCAGCGTGAAGGTTCCCGTTCGCGAGACCGAAGTCGCGCCATCGGCGATGCTGAATCCGGTGACGGTCGGCGGGGTTTCGTCGAACGTGCGGAACGTGAACGACGTGGTGACATCGAGGATGCGGCCATTGAGGTCGCTCGTCAGTGCCGACAGTTGGAAGACGTAGTCGGTTTCTGCCTGTAACTCACTATTGGGTTGGCACGTGACGCGGCCGGTCGAACCACGTGAGAACGTCACGGGAATGTTTGTGCTAGAGCCGACCGAGCGCAGCCAAGTGTCTTCGTCACCGAAGGCCTCGAGTGCCATGTCTGCGTCAAACTCCAGGTTGATGATTGCGTCCAGGTCGACCTGGACGGCGTTGTCTTCCGGCGCATGGCTGACCAGATTCACGACACCGAAGGCCGAGGCTACCGTGTTGCCGGAGCCGGAGCTTCCGCCGCCGCCGCCGCCGCCGCATGCTGCGGCGCCAATAAGCAGCGCGATTGCTGCAAGTCTAGTCTCATTACCCATGTAACCCCTGTCGTCTGACTCTGGTGCAAGGGTCTTTTCGACTTGAACCGATCCTCAATTGAAGTCTCGGAACGAGTGTTCATGTGGCGTCGCTGCCATCGCGGGGTGCGCGACGATTGGTCAGTCCAGTAGCGGATGTGCCGACATTGACGGCACTACCAAAACGAGCTTGGCAGCTCGGTTTTTGGGTGCTTTGCCGCAGATCGGGCCGCGACGAGCGCGCCAGCTAGGCGTTCTCAGGCGTCGCGAACGAGCACGCGGACGTCGCGCACATTCGTGCCAGTTGGGCCCGGCTTGAGGCAGTCGCCAAGCGCGTCGAGCAACGGGAACGCGTCGCATCGTGCGAGGTGCTGGTTCACATCGAGACCGAGAGCCTGTGCTCGCGCGACTGTGTTGCCATCTACGATAGCGCCCGCGACGGGAGAGTTGCCATCGATGCCGTCGGTGCCGCAGCTGAGCACGGAGATCGGCTGTCCTTGCAGGCGCGTGGCGCAATGCAACGCGAACTGCACGTTGCGGCCACCGATTCCAGGAGTCGGCGGCAGCGTGACGGAGAGCTCGCCGGTCGTCACCACGGCGACGCGCTTGCCCGGATTCGCGTGGTGCAACATGTCGAGTTGTTGCAGCAGGTGCTCGGCCGCCTTCTCGTAGGGCCAGTCATCGACGTTGCAGTCACTATCGACAACCCAGCCGTAGTCGGTGGCTGCCAAGCTGGCCGCGCTGCGCGCGTCACGGTCCGACAGCAACACGAGCATGTCTGAACGTTCTTCCAGCTCGTGTCCTCTAGGCATCGGTGGTGGCAGGTCCCCGCGTTCGATGCGGGCACGCAGTGCCGATGGAACCGCAGGCCACAGCGCGTAGCGATCGAGCACGGCGCGGCAGTCGGCTAGGGTCGTCGGGTCGCTAACTGTTGGGCCGGAAGCAATCGTCGCGGCGATCGCAAAGGGAACGTCCGAAACCATCACCGTGCGCTGCCAACTCGCGGCTGCCCCGGCGAGCGCCAGGCGACCACCTTTGATGGCGGACAGGTGTCTGCGCACCGTGTTGATCTGCTCGATCCCGGCGCCCGAGCCAACTAGCGCCTGGTTTAGTCTACGCAGTTCGTCGATGCCAACCTGCGCGTCGGCGGGCGATTCGAGCATGGCCGAGCCGCCGCCGGAGACCAGGAAGTAGATCTCTTCGCCTGTCGCTACCGAACCTGCGAGTTGGAGGGCGCGCTGGGCGGCCCGCAGACTCGCAGCCGTCGGCAACGGGTGCCCACCCGCGATTACCTCGAATGGCGGTAGGGGAGCGTCGTCTTGTTCCGGTGGCACGACCAAACCGCGCAACGGCGTGTCGGGCAGTTGCTCAAGCAGCGCAGCGGCCATCGTGCGCGCGGCTTTGCCAAACGCGATAACCAATACCGGACGGGTTGCATCGTTGTGTAGACGGTCGCATACCTCCGGGCGATGCATCGCACGCGCCGGGTCTACACATGCGAGCACATCCGCGAACAGCGTGCGCAGCTGCTGCTTCACGCCATGGCCTCAGGATTGACGAGGTGCTCCGGCCCCTCGCCGCTGAATACCGCGGCACAGTCGCGCGCCGCGATTGCGCACATCAACGATCGCACACTGGTGACGGCGCTGCCGATGTGCGGCAGCAACACAACGTTTGGCAGCGCGAGCAAGTCTTCGGGCACGTTGGGTTCGTCTTCGAACACGTCGAGGGCCGCGCCACCGATGAGTCCTTCTTCGAGTGCTGCCGTCATCGCGAGCTCGTCGATGATGGGGCCGCGCGCCGTGTTGATCAGAATCGCCGAGCGCTTCATCTGGCACAGTTGCTCGATCGAAATCATGTGACGAGTCGCGTCCGTCAACGGCACGTGCAACGATACGAAGTCACTCTCGCGCAGCAACGCATCGAGCGGCACACGCATCGCGCCGAGTTCTTGCTCAAGCTCGGGCGGAGCCGGGTTGCGACTGGCATACAGAACGCGCATCGAGAACCCTTTGGCCCGCCTGGCGACGGCTTGGCCGATGCGCCCGAGCCCAACGATGCCAATGGTCTGGCCGTGCACATCGCCGCCGCAGAGAAGGTCAACATCCCAGCGCTGCCACTTGCCGGCCCGTAAGAACCGCTCGGCGCTCGTCAGCTTTCGCGCCGCGGCTAACAGCAGGGCGAACGTCAGGTCTGCCGTCGCTTCGGTCAGCACACCCGGCGTGTTGGTGACCGCGATCTTGCGCTCGGTTGCGGCCTGCACGTCGATGTTGTCGATGCCGACGGCGATCTGCGAGATGACCCGCAGCTTCGGCGCCGACTCGATCACCGCTCGGGTCATTGGGTCCGTCAGTTGGCAGACGACGCCATCCGCCAGCTGCAGCTTCTTGCTGAGCTGCGCCTCGTCCATGACCTCGTAGCGATCCTGGTAGTCGACGATGCAGTGCTCCTGCAGGATCGGAATCGCGGCTGGATAGACGTGACGGGTGATCAGCACGCGCGGCTTCATGCGGCGAACGGTAGCTGCCGGGGTGCCATTGCGCGAACATGCAGAACAATCCCTGTGGTGGTTGCGACGGGACGCACCCTTGGTAGTTCGATGCCAGCCGTTATCTTGCCGGCGATGTCCGAACGTTCTGGCTTTCGATACTGGCGCGAACCGTTGTGCGTAGCAGCCGTGGCGCTCTACGTCCTGAACAGCGTTTGGTGGAAGCCGATGACGTGCGATCCGACGTCGTTCGTGCACTGCTACCTCGGCGACGTCTTGTGCCTGCCGGTGTGCGTGCCGGTAACGCTGTGGCTGCAGCGGCGCGTCGGTTTGCGCAGTGATGACCGGCGTCCGACGCCAGGCGAACTGCTGCTGCATTGGCTCTTGTGGACGGCGTGTTTCGAATGGTTGGGCCCGCAGATGCCGTTGCTGGCGCCCGGAGCCGTCAGTGATCCGTGGGACGCAGTGGCGTATGGAATCGGCGGATTGGTGGCGGCGGTCGTCTGGCGACCCCAGCGAGGCGAAAAACTGTCGGGCACGGTTCCCTCATTTGCCGACGTTGCCGGGCGTGCTGCCGTAGCTATGGCCGTCGCGGTCTTCGTCTTGAGTGCGTATCGCTTCGGCGTCGTGTTTCGCTAGCGCACGCTCCGTTGCCAGCTCAGCCATGATGCCGCGCATGCTCCGCTCCCTCGCTCTCGCCGTTGCATCGCTAGTGCTGGTGCCAGCCAGCAGCGTGCGTGCCCAGACCCAGCCACACTTCGTCTTGACGGAGTTGTCGGGCAATCCCGCGACGCAGGTTCTCAAGGTCGACCCGGTTACCGGCGTTGCGCAGCCGATCGTTGGCTTCCCGTCAGACAACCTGCCGCCGCTCGCGATCGGCAACGAACCCGTCGATATCGAAGGCCTCGAACTCGGCAGCAAGGTCACTCGCAAGCTCGGTGAGCTGAGTGACTGGATCTACTTTGAGGACGGAGAAATGGTGGGCGGTTACACAGTCAAGGTGCTGCAGAAACAGGCCGTGGCTAGCAAGAAGAAGTAAGGTCGTCCGGCATGCGCCGACTCAACTTGTCCGTCACACTGTTGCCGATCGTGTGCGCACTTTGCTTGCCGTTGCCAATCCACGCGCAGGAGAAGGGGCCCGCCAAACCGCCGTCAGCGCCATCGCAAGCCACCGAACTCGAGGATCTTGCCGCGCTGCTCGCACCGATCCGCAAGAGCAACGACATGCCAGCGCTCGGCGCCGCGGTGATTGTCGACGGCAAGTTGGTTGCGCTCGGCGTCGATGGCATCCGCAAGGTGGGGGACGAGGCCAAGGTCACCACCGACGACCTGTGGCACCTCGGTTCGTGTACCAAGGCGATGACGGCGACGTTGCTGGCCAAGCAGGTCGCCGCTGGCAAACTCAAGTGGCATACGACGCTAGGTGAGGCGCTGCCGGATCTGCGGGAAGGCATGCACGAAGATGCCGCAAAGATCACCATCGCTAGCTTGCTGCAACACCGATCGGGCCTGCCGAGCCAGCCGCCGATGGCGCAGTGGATGGAGTTGTTCAAGTTCGATGGCACCGACACCGAAGCGCGTCGCGAAGTCGCCGCGAACATGCTGAAGAAGGTGCCCGAGGCCGCGCTCGGCCAACGGTTCTTGTATTCGAACGCCGGCTACATGATTGCCGGCGCCGCGCTCGAGCGTGCGACGGGCAAGACCTGGCAAGAGTTGATGAAGGCCGAACTGTTCACGCCGCTCGGCATGAATCGCGTTGGCTTTGGCGCCCCGGGTCGCGACAAGCACGTTGACCAGCCATGGGGCCACGTCAAGGCGGCGCGCGCCAGCCAGCCGATGTTCGCCGATAATCCATCGTCCTTGGGCCCGGCAGGCACGGTGCACGCGACGCTGGAAGATTGGGCCAAGTTCGTCGCCCTGCACCTTGGCGTCGTTCCAGCAAAGGGCGAGCCATTGCTCGCGGCACCGCTTCTAGCTGACTTGCACCGGGCGCCAAAGGCCGCCGACTATGCGCTCGGGTGGGTTACGACCAAGCGCGGTTGGGCGCCGGGCCCGATCATCTGGCACAACGGTTCGAATACGATGTGGTTTGCCGTGACCTGGATGGCGCCGGACGCCAAGTTCGCCGTTTTGGTCACCTGCAACCATGGCGGCGGCGCGAAGGCGTGCGACGAAGCAGCTGCCGCGTGCATCCAGCGCTTCCGCCGTTAGCTTCTGAGCATGTCGTTTGCCTACCAACCCGTCTTCGAACTCGGCGAAGATGACACGCCCTACCGCCTGATCACCAAAGAAGGCGTTTCTTCTGTCGATGCCGGGGGCCGCGAGCTGCTGCGCGTGGAGCCTGAGGCGCTGCGTGCTTTGACGTTCGCGGCGATCCGCGACATCAGCCACTTGTTCCGGCCCGGGCACTTGCAGCAGCTGCGCAACATCCTCGAAGACAAGGAGGCATCAGAGAACGACCGCTTTGTCGCGTTGCAGCTGCTCAAGAACGCGAACGTCTCCGCCGGCATGGTGCTGCCCAGTTGCCAGGACACCGGCACCGCGATCGTGCTCGGTAAGAAGGGGCAGAACGTATTGACCGATGGCGACGACGAGTCGGCGATCAGCGAAGGCATCGCGCGCATCTACCTGGAAACCAACCTGCGCTACTCGCAGATGGCGCCACTCGATATGTATGCCGAGAAGAACACCGGCAACAACCTGCCCGCGCAGATCGAGCTCTACGCTGAATCGGGCGATGCCTACAAGTTCTTGTTCATGACCAAGGGCGGTGGCTCGGCGAACAAGACGTTCTTGTTCCAGAAGACCAAAGCGCTGCTCAACGAGAAGGACTTGCTCGCGTGGATTGATACCGAGACCCGCAAACTCGGCACAGCAGCTTGTCCGCCATACCACCTGGCGATCGTCGTTGGCGGTATGTCCGCCGAGTTCAACCTCAAGACAGTCAAACTCGCGAGCGCGCGCTATCTCGATAGCTTGCCGACGAGCGGCAACGAGCAAGGCCGCGCGTTCCGTGATCTGTTGCTCGAGCAACAGGTGCTCGACATCACCCGTAAGAACGGCATTGGCGCGCAGTTTGGCGGCAAATACTTCTGCCACGACGTGCGCGTTATTCGCCTGCCGCGCCACGGCGCTTCGTGTCCGATTGGCATCGGCGTGTCGTGCAGTGCCGATCGTCAAGCGAAGGCGAAGATCACCAAGGACGGCGTCTTCCTCGAGCAGCTAGAGACCAACCCAGCTCGCTTCCTGCCAGAGGTCGAAGAGCTCAGTGGCGAAGTTGTGTCGATCGACCTCAACCAACCGATGGCCGAGATCCGCAAGGTGCTCAGCCAATACCCAATCAAGACACGATTCACGCTGTCCGGTTCGATCATTGTCGCCCGCGACATCGCGCACGCACGCATTCGCGAGCGGCTCGAGCGCGGCGAAGGCATCCCGCAGTATCTAAAGGATCACGTGGTTTACTACGCCGGCCCCGCCAAGCGCCCCGATGGCATGGCATCCGGTTCGTTCGGCCCGACCACGGCTGGTCGCATGGACGGCTACGTCGACATGTTCCAGGCAGCTGGCGGCAGCTTCGTCATGCTGGCCAAGGGCAACCGCAGCAAGGCGGTAACTGAGGCCTGCAAGAAATACAGCGGCTTCTACCTCGGTTCGATCGGTGGTCCCGCGGCGATCCTCGCGCAGGATTCGATCACTAAGGTCGAAGTGCTCGACTACGAAGACCTCGGCATGGAAGCCGTGTGGAAGATCGACGTGAAGGACTTCCCAGCCTTCATGGTCGTCGACGACAAGGGCAACGACTTCTTCGGGTAGAGCGATCGCCTCAGCAACCGGGGCCGTTCCGCACCCTCTCCGGGGCCGCCGCGCATTCGGCGGGCACTGAGGATTCGGTCGCCCGATGGTCGATAGCCAGCCCGGCGGGCCTCTGTGTCCTTAAATGCAGAGGGTCTTGTTGTTTTCATCAAGTGCTTTACAATGCAAAGTCGATGAGGTCAATATGCAGGTGAAACGTGCGGATGCGATGGGCATGTGCTTCGGCGTGCGCGATGCGCTGGCGTTAATGGACCAGGTTGCGGACCCGGGGGCGGTGACGATCCATGGTGAGTTGGTGCACAACGGTGAGGTCTTGCAGTTGCTGGAATCGCGCGGTTTCCAGCAGTCGCACGAAGACTCTCGTGAGGTACCAGCGACGCCTCAGGTGCTGATCACGGCGCATGGCGTCAGTAATCGCGAGCGGCAGAAGCTGCAGCGGGCGGGCAAGACGCTTATCGATACGACGTGCCCGTTGGTGCACAAGGCGCATGAAGCGGCGCAGTTGTTGCAGGCTGATGGGCGGCGCGTGATCGTGATTGGCCGGCCAGACCACGTCGAGGTGCGCGGCATCGTCGAAGACCTCGACGGAGCGGTGGTGGTGCAGAACGTCCAGGACGTCGCGATGTTGCCGGAAAGCCGGATTGGCGTGGTTTGCCAGACAACCACACCGAGTGAGCGCGTCGATCAAATCATGTTCGCGATCCGCCGTGAGAATGGCCACGCCGACGTTCGTTTGATCGATACCGTCTGCAATCCGACCAAGGCGCGCGGGGCGGCGCTCGAAGCGTTGCTGCCGCAGATTGATGCGTTGGTCGTCGTCGGGGGGCGCGATTCCAACAATACGCGGCAGTTGGTTGTGCGCGGTCAGCAGCGCGGCATTGCGACGGTGCACATCGAGACCGAAGCGGAACTCGATCCCGATTGGTTCGAAGGGCGCCAAGTGGTCGGTCTTACCGCTGGCACCTCGACGCTGCCTGCGACCATCGATGCGGTCTACGAGCGCTTGATTGGTCTCGCTACGGGAGTGCTGCCCAGCTCGTCTTGACTGACCCTCAAATGGGGCTAGGCTCCCGCAGCCGCAATTGCGGCATCCATGCCGTGAGCCACTCCCATCACCATCATCACGGGTCAAAAGACTCCGAGCCGCAAGATGCGGAGCAGCTGCTCAAGAAGGAAGGTGAGTTCTGGGATCTGCAAGAGGACAAGATCGACAGCCTCTACGAGCGGCCGCACGACTGGCGGTTTGTGCCAAAGCTTGCCGACATCATCATCAAGCCGCGAGTGAAGACGTTGCTGCGCCTGCTCAGTGCGCACAAAGACATCAAGAGCCTTGTCGACATTGGTTGCGGCAACGGCTGGCTTTGCCACGCGACCGCCAAGCGCGGCATCAAGTCGATCGGCATCGACCTGTCCGAGAAGAAGATCGCGACCGCCAAGCGCATGGCTAAGGAGCAGGGCATCGATCACCTGTGCGAGTTCGTCGCCGGCGATGTCATGAAGTGGCAGCCGAAGGAGCCGGTCGACTTGCTGACGTCGCACGGCAGCTTGCACCACTTCCCTGGCTTTGACAGTGCGATGAAGCACATCGTGGCGAACCACATGCGGCGCGATGGCTACATGTTGTTCGTCGAGCCCAACCACGAAGGCATGTCACCGGAAGTGCGTCAGTACTTCCTTAAGAAGGCCAAGAGCAAGTTCTGGTCGAAGCGCTTCGACTTCCAGTTCTACTTCGAAGTCACCGGCCAGACGTCGTTGACCGAACCGCCGAAGGAACAGCCCGAAGGACACGTCGATATTCGCGACGAGAGTCCCGCCGGCAAGCAGTTCTTCGGCGAGCACATCGACCTCGATAAATACTTCCACGATCACTACGACGTCATCGAGAAGGAGTTCTATCACTACTTCTCGAGCCATGGCACGAACATGTTCCACGTGTTCATGAAGTCGAAGCTGGTGCGCATAGCGTGGCGCTTGATGCTGCCGATGATGGTGCGCCGCGACACCAAGTTGCTGAAGGACCCGAAGTACTCAAAGTGGGCCGAAGACGGCCTATGGTTCATGCAGCAGAAGGGCGTTCGCTAGGCCTGATCAGAACAGCATGCGCATGCCGACGGTCCAGCCGGCAAAGTCTTCGCCGAAGAATGCAGCTGCGCTGAATGCGACTCCTGAGCCAGCTGGCAGCAAGTCGCCGTAACGCGCCAGCAGGCTGCCGCCAACTTCGACGTAGTCGCGCACGCCGAACAGCGTCGCCTCCGGGAGCACGCGGTACGCAACCGTGGCCTGCCAATCGAGCTGCGCCCCGAACACCGCCATGCCGGTTGGCCCGAACAGATCGCCCCGCAATGTGAGTAGCTGCGAACGCGCCACGAAGTCTTGTGCCGCGTCGTCCTCTTCGATGGTTTCTGTCCAGCGCACGTCGTAGCGAGCAACGAGGTCTAGCCGCAGTTCGTTGCCCAGTTCACGCTGCCATTCGATGCGTGTCGCCACGCCATAGGTCAGGGCTGTCGCATCCCAGTTGAATGCGATGCCGTCGGCAATGGCGGCCGTGACGTTGCTGCCGGGGCCGCCGTAATCGGTGCGGTTGTCGATCCGTGAGACCGCGGCGTTGACGATCGGGGCAAGGGTCAGCCCATCGGCAAGTTCGTATTCGAGACCCGCTCCAACTAGCGCGCCAAACGTCCGCCAGCGGGAATGGACCGAAGTCTCGATGCCGGGAGCGGCGCCTCCGTAGATGTCACCCAGCCTTTGCTTGGCTTCTGCGTAACCCAGCGAGGCTTCGAGATAGAGTTGCGGCGCATCGCGACCTGCCAGTTCAACGCGGGTGTGTACCGGCATCGCAAACGTCTGCAGATCGGTGCTGGCCGTATCGTTGATCGAGTAGCTGCCGCCTCCCAATTCGAGCTCATTAGAGGTCAACACCAGTCCGATCAGCGACTGCGCAAAATGCAGATCGCGCAGATCGCCGCGAAGTTGTTGCCGCAATCCGCTCAGACTCTGAGCTCGACCGCAGCCCACCAACGCGAGTACGACGACCAGCTTCTTCATGAGGATTGAGGGCATGTACGTGCGGTGCTAGGACAAGAAACAACATACTCGGCCGCTGGCGGTGACACGAAACCGGCGAGGATTCTAACCTGCGTCACTAGCGCGGTTCGTCATTAGCCGATTCCATGGTGGAACCGATGAAGACGACCCCTCGACTCGCCGGATGCGCGTGCGGTGCTAGGACCAAACCACACATCTTGGCCGCCCAAGCGTGACACGTTTCTCTAGATTGTCAGCGTTCGCTTGGTCCAGTGCACGAATCCGCGTCGCGCTGAACCAATCGCAACCTGCTCCGTTGGGATGCCGCATGTGCTCTCGCCGCTTCGCAGCCGTCTCGCTCAAGTTGGCCTTGCTCTGTGTCGCACTCGCACCAGCCGCGTCCGCGCAAAAGCCGGACCCAGACCCATCCCGCGTCATCGGCAAGGCTATCGAACAACAACTGCTGCTCGAGGTCGGGTCGCGCTTGAAGTCGACAGACCTTGCGACGATCGCATGGGGCGGCTACCTCGCGGCGCAACATCGCGTCGCGACCGTGGTGCCGATGCTGCAGAAGGCATTGCACAACTTGCCGCAAGGGGAGCATCGCAAGGAGACGGCGCAGGCATTGATGGACGCGTTGGTCGTGCACGGCGCCACAGTGGAAGCTGACGACCTGCGTGACTTTCAAAAGGGGCGGAATGAAGGGGCGGCACTCGCGTTGGCGGCGAAGGATCCTGCCGCTCACCGCGCGTTCTTGATGCGAATGCACCAAGCAACGGCCCGCGGTCGCTTCTCGCGGTGGTTGGCCAGCGGCAACTTACTGGCGCGCGCAAAGGATCGGGACTTCGCGCGGTCGTCGCTGGGACACCTTGCCTACAAGCTGACCGTCAGCGTCTGCGAAGAAGGCCATGGCGTCGGCTTCGGCATGGGCGGCCGCTTTGGCGGTAAATACAGCGATGGCAAGTTCGTGACCCCGATGGGTTTTCCGCCTTCTGTGACCTATCGAGTCGTGACGCGCCCCAAGGCCGGTGACGTGCTGTTCGCCGCCGGTAAGCGCAACGTCTACTACCGCCGCGAAGTGCATCACGAACGCAAGGTTGGCCCCGGCTCAGGCGAGATGATCGAACTGCGCGGTCGCCAGCAGCTGCGCGTAGATTGGCTTGGCAAAATGAGCGGCACATCGTTCGGTAGCATGCCGCCTGAATCCAGCACACAGATCTGGTGGGAGACTGCGGAGCACTGCTTGGCAGAAGTTGAAAAATTCCGAGCCAAGATCGTTTGGCGGCACGACCGTATCGTCGACCACGCCATCAAGGCTGGATGGTTTGACGAAGACGAACGCGCGGGCTTGGCGGCCAAAGTGTCTGTCCAGCTCGCTGACCATCGCGGCACCAAGACGCCGGCTCTGCCCAAGATCAAGTAACCAGAGCCATTCGTTACGCGACGGAATCGTTGCTCGCGCGGAATGACGACACCGCGAGCACGAAGTCTTGCGCGACCAGTCGGTAGTTCGCTAGCGGCGCGCGCAACACGAGCACGAACGTGCGTTCGCGATCGCGCACCGTTGCGTAGCGTGCGACCGTAACGCCGTCTTTGGTTCGCTTGGTTGCGAGGATGTCGCCCATGACGCCGTGCTGTGTTGCGCGCGGTCGGCTGGAGATCGGCGTCATGCCGAGTTGTTCCAGCCATTCGTCAAGCCAGCTCGCCACATCTGCGTGGCCCGTCAGTCGCAGGCCGACCACGTCGATACGTGCGCCCGATTCCACCATGCGGATCTTCGACAGCGTCGCCGATGGAGCCGTGTCAGAATCGGTCTGCGTTGCCGTTTCGATTTGCGCGGTAAGCGGTAGGTCTAGATCGAAGTGCCAGCCGGCACCGGCCAGCCCTTCGATGCGCACCGTCTTGTAGTCGCGTTCGAGCACGGTCGTCGAGATTCGGTGGCGTCGTGGGAATGGCAATTGCTCGACGAAGCCGTGTTTCTGCTCAGTCTCTTGCAGCCACGTCGCCAGCCCGGCGTCATAGTCGCGATGCGCGGCGTCGGTCTCGACGACGACATAATTGGTGGCCTCAGCGGCGGGTTCGCGTGCGTTATGGATGATGGGACCTGGGCAGATGGGGTCGGGAGAATACGCAACTCCGGGCGCCGTTGCAGTGTGGCAGTGAATTGTTCCCAGGCCAATCCGGGCAACGGCGTATGCTCTGCGCAGCCATGAACACTCCCACGCGTCACGTAACCCGCTGCCTGGTCGGTGGCATCGTCGCGCTGCTGCCAATTGGCGGCACGATCCTAGGCGTCGCCTATCTCGAGGTCGTGCTGACAGAATCCTGGCGCAACGAGGTTAGCTGGTACTTCCCCGGCCTCGGACTGCTGCTGGCGCTGGCGGTCATCTACTTCGTAGGACTGTTCGTGACGACGTTCTTGGGCAAGTGGCTTTGGCGGCGCGCCGACACCGTGCTCGAGAAGCTGCCGATCCTCGGTTCGCTCTACCAATCGCTAAAAGAAGTTCTCGGTTACGACTCGAAGCGCGATCGCTTCTTTCAGGCGGTGGTGGCGGTGTCGGTCGACGACGGCTTCGAGATCGGCTTGGTGACCGGCTCGGCGCCGGGCCCCGACGGCGAGGAACTTACGGTCGTGTTCGTGCCTAGTTCGCCAAATCCGACCAATGGACGCTTGTTGTTGCTGCCGCCAGATCGCATTAGAAAGCTCGATCTGCGGGCCGCCGATGCCCTGCGCGGACTGGTTTCAATGGGTAAGACCCCGCTGACCCCAAGGCCAGAGTAGCGGCGGAGTCAACTAGCTCTGGGGCTCGCTGTTGCAATCGACCCGCCTGACGCGGATCGTCTCTACCACCAATGTCTTGGCTGACTTCCTTCTGGCGGTCGTCGATCGGCGGCAAGGTGACCATGGCGGTCACCGGGCTCATGCTCTTCGGCTTCGTCGTTTCTCACTTACTCGGTAACCTGCAGCTGCTGCAGGGGCCCGACAAGATCAATGGCTACGCAAAGTGGCTGCACGACCTTGGTCCCTTGCTGTGGGTCATGCGGATCGGCCTGTTGGCAATCTTCGTGTTGCACATCGCGACCGCGATTCGCTTGTCGCGCGCCAACAAGGCGGCGCGACCGGTGGCCTACCATAAACCGAACACCGTGCAGGCCAATATGGCCTCACGCTCCATGTTGCTCAGTGGCTTGACGCTGTTGGTCTTCATCATCTACCACCTGCTGCACTTCACGTTTGGGGTGACCAACCCCGCGCATCATGAGCTGAAGGCGGCTGGTGCGGACGGCCATGACGTCTATGCGATGGTGACCACAAGTTTCGGTAACCCGGCCATTGCGATTGCCTACGCCGTGTTCCAGGTGGTGCTGTTCCTGCATTTGAGCCACGGCTTACAGAGCATGGCGCAGACCGTCGGCATCCATCACGCTCGCTACACTCCGATGATCAAGACCGTGTCGTTCTTGGTGGCGCTGGCGATTGCCGGCGGCAACGCGTTCCTTTCGCTGTCGGTCATGTTTGGCCTTGTAGGGGGAGCACAATGAACCTCGACTCACGCAG